>CAUVSV010000045.1:0-11346 GCA_963554735.1 Streptococcus oralis | reverse complement strand
ATTTCTTTTTGGATTTCTTCTTCTGAAGCGTCAAATCCTTCAGCTTTGGCAACTGCTTCGATAACAAGGTTAGTCTTCGTACGTGACTCAGCTTCTGCTTCGTATTGTTTGTGAAGGTCTTCTTGAGTAGTTCCTGTGATTTGGAAGTACATGTCAGGGTTGATCCCTTGGCGTTGCAAGTTTCCAAGGAATTCATTCACTGAACGGTGAACTTCTTCGTGAATCATTTCTTCTGGAAGTTCTACGATTTCAGCGTTTTCTACAGCTTTATCGATTGCTGCGCCTTCAAGAGCATCTTTGTATGCTTCTTCTTTCGCAGCAGTCAATTCTTTGCGGTATTTTTCTTTCAATTCGTCAAGAGTTTCCACTTCTTCGTCGATATCTTTTGCAAGTTCATCATCAAGAGCTGGAACTTCTTTAGCTTTTACTTCGTGGATAGTTGTCACGAATTTAGCTTCTTTACCTGCAAGGTCTTCTGCTTGGTAGTCTTCTGGGAATGTTACAACAACATCAACAGTGTCGCCAGCTGAGTGACCTACCAATTGGTCTTCGAAACCAGGGATGAATTGACCTGATCCAAGTCCAAGTGAGAAGTTTTCACCTTTTCCACCGTCAAATTCAACACCGTCAATAGAACCAACGAAGTCAATAACAACAGTGTCGCCATTTTCAGCAGCGCCTTCTTTGATAACCAATTCAGCCAAGTTGTTGCGTTCGCGTTCGATACGTTCTTCAACGTCAGCGTCTGTCACTTCTTTTTCTACATCCACTGATACTTCAAGGTTTTTGTAGTCACCCAATTTTACTTCAGGTTTTGTCACGACTTCAGCTGTGATAACCCAGTCTTGACCTTTTTCCATTGAAGTTACGTCAATTTTTGGTTGCGCAACCACATCAAGACCAGCTTCTTTTACTGCAGCTTCATAAGCGTTTGGCAAAAGTGCGTTCATTGCATCTTGATAAAGAGCTTCTTCACCAAATTTTTGGTCGAAGATAGGGCGTGGAAGGTGACCTTTACGGAAACCAGGAACGTTAAGAGTTTTCTTTACTGAGTTAAATACACGGTCCAATTCTGGTTTGATTTGGTCTTGAGAGATTGTGAAAGTCAAGACACCACGGTTTGTTTCTTTGTTTTCAAATGATACAGACATTCTGTCATTTCTCCTTAAAATTTTTAATACAGTCCATTATACCATATAATAGCGACTTTTTTCAAGTAATGAATGCGCTTTTCAATAGTGCTAGAGGTACTTGCTCGCTTCCTTGATACTAAGTTCAGCCATTCGTTTCTTATTTTTCTCAATATAACGTGCTACCCATTTTGGATTGCTTTTAGAGTAGTCTCTTAGAGCCCAGCCGATGGCTTTGTTGATAAAAAATTCTGTCTGGTCCAGATTGTTGAGCAGAATCTTTTCCATCAGTTGGACATTCGTTTTCTCTTTTCTTAACAACTGGTGGTCAATAGCAACTCGTCTCAGCCAGATATTGTCTGAGAGGCTCCATTTTAAAAGCACTTCTTCAAGTTCCGGATGGTTAGCCACCAAACTTCCTACTACTCGATCTAGGATATCTACCGTGTCCCACCAAGACTTGGTCACGACCAGACGCTCAATCTTAGGCAAATCGTTCCCCGTCAAATAAGACTGCATAGCTTTCAAATAGTTTGCAGCTACATATTGGTATTCTCTAGCATCCTTTTCCCAGTAAGTGTCTACAAAATCCCAATCGATCATCTTTGTTTTTTTCGCGCTTGGAAAGTATTTTCTATAGAGCGCATTTCTTTCAGGACCTGCAATCCCTAAAAAGGGAAATTGATGGCGCATATAGGCTTCCATTGGGCCTGCTTTCTTAGGGTCTTTTGCTGCTTCTAGCTCCACAAGTAAATCTTCAAGACTCATCTAAAAGTCCTCCTGCCCGACCAAGTGGTGCTGAAAGGCATAGACTGCCGCCTGAGTGCGATCGCTGACCTCAAGCTTGGCTAGGATGTTGGATACATGGGTCTTGACCGTCTTGAGGGAGATGAAGAGCTCATCTGCGATGCGCTGATTTTCATAGCCCTTGGCGATGAGTTGAAGTACGTCTCGCTCACGCGCAGTCAGCTCCTCATGAAGCTCCATATGATTACGGTGGTATTCAACCTTCTTGCTGACCTCTTGTTCAATGGCCAGCTCGCCAGCAGCCACCTTACGGACAGCATGGAGCAATTCATCTGCACTTGAAGTCTTAAGCATATAGCCTTTGGCACCAGCATTCAAAACTGGCATGATTTTTTCATTGTCCAAGTAAGAGGTGACAATTAATATCTTGGCTTCAGGCCATTCTTTGAGGATGGCCAAGGTTGCATCAATCCCATTCATCTCAGGCATGACAATATCCATGACAATGACATCTGGGCGCAGTTCCAAGGCCAAGTCAATACCTTGAGCCCCATTGGCAGCCTCGCCCACAACTTCCACATCGTCTTGGAGATCAAAATAGCTTTTCAAGCCCAATCGAACCATTTCATGGTCATCTACCAGTAAAATTTTCATCTCTACTCCTTTATGATTCCTTATCTAGCAGGGGAATACGGATATCAACCGCCAGTCCTTGCTTTGGAGCTGTCAAAAGTTGAACCGTTCCCGCCATATCTTCGACTCGCTCCTTGATATTTCGCAGTCCATAACTCAAGTCGTCTAAACTCCCTAACTGGAAACCAATCCCATTATCCACCACCTTCAGCTGCACTTCAACATCTGTCTGATAGAGGTAGACATCTAGACAAGATGCCTGGGCATGGCGAAGGGTATTGCTGATCAACTCCTGAAGAATACGGAAGATATGTTCTTCAATCTTCTTGGTCAATTTAGACACATTTTGCTTGAGACTAACCTTGAGATCACTCTTGTCCTCAAGCTCTTTTAAGAGGATTTGAATCCCCTCAATCAAACTCTTCTCTTCCAACTCTACAGGGCGCAAATGCAAGAGCAAGACCCGCAAATCTTTCTGGGCTGTTTCAAGGATGGCTGCGACACTTTGCAACTGGGTCTGCATCTTTTCTCTATCCAGCTTCAAAGCCTGTTGACTGACACCTGATAAAATCATATGAGCCGCAAACAACTCCTGACTAACCGTATCGTGCAGGTCACGTGCTATCCGCTTCCTTTCTTTCTCGATGATTGCTTCTTCCTTGACCAGACTTTGATTTTCAGCCTTTTGAACAGCCTCTGTCAAGAGGTTAAGCTTGCCAGACAAGGACTTAAAACTGGCATCCAAGTCTGGATCTGCAAAGGCAACCACCTCTTTTCCTGCTAGGAGTCGCTTGAGATTAACCTGCATTTTTCTGCGAGAAATTTCTTCCATCACGCGCCAAAAGAGGACAAAAAAGAAGGTCATGGAAAGGCTAAAGACCAAGATCAAGAAGATGAGTTTCTCTGTTTTCTCGATATCCTGTAGCAAATAGGACCAATCAAGATTTAGAATATCAAGTAGACTATTGGTCAAAAAGAGGATAAAGAGGAAAAAAGTCAGTCCGATTAAGAGATAGGATTGCTTTTTCATCCTCTGACCACCTCCACATCTCCAACCATAGTAGTTAGGAAAATCTTGACGCTCTTGTTACTCTTGAGATAGTCTCTGGTCTCCTGATGATAGTGTTCATTGCGGAGGGATCTCTTAGGTTGATGAAGGAAAGTAAGATCTCCATAAAGACAGTTGACACTGAGGCTGATTTCCACATCTACAGGTACGATAATCCTAGTCGTTCCGACCATCTTTCTAAGGATAATGACATTGTCATGATTGGTTAGGATGACTCTTTCTAAATGAATGGTGTCCTTGCCCATGAGGCGAAAGAGGTTGATATCGTCAAACTGGCAGGTCTGGTGACTAGAGAAATGATGGAGATTGCCAAACCAAGGATTGCGTTCATTTTTAACCGTCACCACCTCTTCAAAGACTAAATCCGTCTCCTCTCTTTCTTGATTCATCATCGGATAGAGTAGGAAGAGACTATAGATCACCGCCACAAAGATCGCTAGAATCACAAAGGGATTGAGCATGACGATGAAAAAGAAAAGAATAGTCGCTACAAGGAGAAAGACGTTGTTGCCCTCTTTACCTGAATAATAGCGCAGCAAGAGCATAAAGAGAAATAAAATCAGCAGAAAACGCGAAAAATGCTCTGATACCATCAAAATCAGAGCCCCCGTCAACAGACAGGCTTCAATAAATAAAAAGATTTGAAATTTTTTCATAGCTGCATCCTCTCCCTTCTATTTTATCACAATTCAAAAAAGTCACCTCGGTCTGGGGATGGAAAAAGGCGATGGGACAGAAATTGCTCTTAGAAGCTAGGTTTCATCAACTCACCACAGTTGACAAAAGGCTATAAAAAAGGGCGGGATTCTTGTCCCGACCTCTCTACATCTGATCATTCGCTTCTTTGAGTTTGCCATAAAGAATATAGTCTACGTTTTGCA
Organism: Streptococcus oralis; assembly: GCA_963554735.1. Lineage (GTDB taxonomy): Bacteria > Bacillota > Bacilli > Lactobacillales > Streptococcaceae > Streptococcus > Streptococcus oralis_CX. The sequence goes on along the minus strand of CAUVSV010000045.1, from coordinate 6,886 downwards.
GATCAGCTATAGTGGCACAGTTAAGGGCACACATGATCAAACGCAGATCTTCTTTCCAGCCTTGGACAATACCAATCACCTCTTCGACGGAGTAGGTTTCAACCAATTCCAGAACGGTACGTGACAATCCTACAGCCTTGGCACCAAAGACCAAGCACTTAATCATATCAAGAGGATTTCGAACCCCTCCGCTAACCAAAAGTTCGACCTTGTCTTTCCAGTCTTGGGCATTGAGGAGGGCTTGCATGGTGGACTGACCCCATTGATTGAGGTAATCACGCTGGCCACTGCGACGATTTTCGATATAGGCAAAGCTAGTACCACCACGACCCGATAGATCAACCGTTCGAACACCCAGTTCATAGGCTCTCTCGATGGTCTTGGCATCCATGCCAAAACCGACTTCCTTTAAAATGATGGGGACGGGGATGCGATTGCTATAATCTGCTAGATGCGATTGCCAACTTCGGAACTTTCGTTCTCCCTCGGGCATGAGTAATTCCTGCATAACATTGACGTGCACTTGCAGGAGAAGAGGATTCATCTCTTGCACAGTCTGAAGTCCCAACTCAACAGGCTTGTCCAATCCAATATTGGTTCCTAGGAGGAGATTTGGATGGCTAGATTTGACAGAAAAAGTGTCGTCTGTTGGATCCTTGAGAGCTGCACTATAAGAGCCCGTCACAAACAAAATCCCACAGACTTCTGCCACCTGAGCCAGCTTTTGATTGATTTCTCTCCCCTTATCGCTCCCACCCGTCATGGAATTGATATAAAAAGGAAAGTCCCACTTTCGACCTGCAAACTCTGTAGACAAATCAATCTCATCCAGGTCATAAAGAGGCAGGGAAGAATGAATCAACTCCACCTCATCAAAGCTATTATAGGAACTTTTCTGCTCAAGGGCATAGTGGATATGCTCGTCCTTACGATTTGTCGTCATGTCCTATCCTTTCTTGGTATAAGAGCTCAATCCCCAGATCGGCCCAGCGATTTTTTAAGGTTTCAGTTGATTGCTCATCAAAACTCAAGGCAATGCCACAGTCACCACCACCAGCGCCACTACTCTTGGAAACAGCCAGCAAATCTTGACTGGCTTCTTTCAACTGTCTCAGCGAAGGCGTGTAAATATCTGGGCTCAAACCTTCTAAAAGCTGACTGGCTGTTTCCACCTGCTCGATAATTTTTTCTGCATTCCCATGCTCCAGGGCTTCTACCAAAGCAGATACCGTTGCTTTTGAGGAACTTAAAAAATTCTGGTCTATGTTTTGCTTGATTTGCTGGATCATGTCACTTGATACGGCCGCTTCCTTGGTCCATCCCACTAGGAAATCACATTCTAGGGTAGGTAGTACGTGTGAGATAGAAAAGCCCCAATCACGCTTCAAAACCGTCGCCAAGCTTTCTTCTTCCAACCACGCAGCTATCTTCTTTCGATCAAAAGACTGGTAGAGAACCAAATCTTCTGCCACAATACAGGCAAGGTCTCCCATAGAACCATTGTCTCCTCGCTTGAGTAAGACTGCACTGGCTTGCTTGAACAAGAGTTCCTGATCAACCGTAATATCATATAGAGCCAGTAGGGCCTTGATCACCAAGACAACGACGCTACCACTAGAACCCAGACCAAACTTTTTCCCTTCCCGTTCCATTTTTCCACGAATTTCCAAGGAAAAAGGTCGCAAGGTCTGCCCACGATCAACGAGGAAGTCATTCACCAAAGCAATTGTTTCTTGAATCAAACTGTAGGCAGGATTTGGCGTCAAGTCCACTGCGAAATCAAACATATCTGAATAGATACGGTAGCTATCAGAAAAGGCAATCTCTCCTTTCATATAGATAGGTATCGCCTTTATCAAGGCTAACTGTCCTGGTTCTAAAATAGCGTATTCCCCTGCCCAGTATAGTTTTCCGCAAGTTTTAACAGCAATCATCTTGGCTCAAATCCTTTGTTTTTGACACAATCAAGCGGTAACGTTGACCGAAGATTTCTGATAAATGCTCCAAATCTTTCTCTTGACAGAGGACCTTGACATTGGGACCGGCATCCATGGTAAAGTAACAGGCTTCACCTTGCTCACGAAGCTGGCGAACAAAGTCCATGGCTTCATAGGAAGCATCCGTTAGATAAGAAAAAGCTGGACTAGCAGTCTTGGTCGTAGCGTGCATGGCTAGGGCATTTTTCTCCGTTAATTCCCCAACCTTAGCAAAATCATTCTCTTTGAGATAAACCAGCATATCCTGATAATCCTTCTCAGACTGGCGCACCCAATCATCAAAAGTCGTCGAGGTTTCCACACAGAGTTTCATCCCGTCACGGCTAGAGATTGGTTTTTTCTTGTCCTCCAGCACCAACATAATCATAGCTAGTTTCAAGTCTGTCTCTACAGGGTAGATTTCCCCACTATCCTTGTCCCAAGCACCTAGCGGTCCATAAAAACTGCGAGAGGATGAACCCGAAGCAAACTTAGCCTCCTGCGCCAACTGACTCCGATCCAAACCAAGCTGGAAATAAGCATTGCAAGCCTTGACCAGAGCGGACAAACCACTGGAACTTGAGGACAAGCCCGCTGCGGTAGGCATGTTGTTTTGGGTATCGATACGAACAAATCCCTCACCTTCTGGACGGTAACGGTCGATGATTTTGCTCATCTTGGCATGCTCGGCCTCATTTTGGAGCTGACCATTGATATAAAAGGCATCAGCAGTCGCATGGACTGGTAGAGGCGACAAGGTCGTTTCCGTATACATGTTTTCCAAAGTCAATGAGATACTGCTAGTAGCAGGCACCATCTCTTTTTCTTTTTTCTTTCCCCAGTATTTGATAATGGCAATATTTGCGTAGGAACGTACGGTTACAGGCTTTCGATCCATGTCTGAACAGCTCCTTTCTCTTCTAATCGTTTTGCTAGTTCTTGCGCTTGGTCCAGATTGGCTACCAAGGTGATAATACAGCCCCCAAGTCCACCACCACTCATCTTGGCACCTAGAGCACCATGGCTAAGAGCCGTTTCAACGAGGAAGTCTGCCTCAGGGCTACTGACACCAATTTCTTTTAAATGTAAATGTGCCTGACTGAATATTTGTCCTAGTTTTTCAGCATCTTTTTGTCTAATTGCCTCTTCTGCTTGCTGGGTCAATTCTCCCAAGGCATGTAAAAACGGTAGGGCGTCCTTGCCCTTGCTTTGAACCACTTGGATGGCTTCACGAGTGTGACCATACACGCCCGTATCTGCAATGACCAAATAGGCGGATAGGTCCATCTTAAGCTCTGTAAATCCAACGTTTTTAATAAAGCGAATAGGTTGGTCACTGAGACAGGTTTTAGCATCCAACCCGCTCGGATTCATATGGGCAATCATCTCAGCCCGATTGACCAAGATTTCCAAAACCTGATGAGGCAGTTCGGCTTGATAGTAGTCAAAAACAGCTCGAATGGCTGCTATACTGATAGCTGCTGACGAACCCATTCCCCGTTTTTCAGGAATAGCTGAATCAATCTGACAACGAATGCAAGCTTCTTTGATATCCAAATACTCCAGCGAGGCATACACCGCCATGGACAAGGTATCCTCCTCATAAAGACGCCACGGGTTTTCAGCAGGGACCACCTTACAAGTCACTTCCACCTCTATGAGAGGCAGAGAAATAGCAGGATAGCCGTATACAACAGCGTGCTCTCCTATTAAAATAATCTTACTATGTGCCTGACCGACACCAACTTTTTTTGTCATGTTTTCCTTTAACCAGACGGAAAGACCGTCTCATTTCATACAGTAGTATTTTCTCCTATCTATTTTATTATATTTTCACAAAAAAAGCGATTGTTTCCTTCACAATCGCCTCTTTCATTATTGAACCCATTCGCCATTATAGTTGACAGAATAGCCTTCTACAGTCGTATTCACTGCTAAAGCACCTGAACTATAAGCGTAGTACCATTTGCCATTAACCTGGAACCAGCCTGTCTTCATATCGCCATTACTTGCGTTTAGATAATACCAAGTCGAACCTTCCTGATACCAGCCAGTCGCCATAGCTCCTGATGAACGAAGATAATACCACTTGTTCCCAAGGTATTGCCAGCCCGTTTGCATATCGCCATTTGGTTCATCTAAATAATACCAAGATAAGCCTTCCTGATACCAGCCAGTTGCCATAGCTCCTGATGAACGGAGATAGTACCACTTGTTACCAAGATATTGCCAACCCGTTTGCATTGTAGCAGTTGTTGGATCTAGATAGTACCAAGTTGAATCATCGTTTATCCAGCCACGTGCGAGCTCCCCAACAGTCAATCTGTTGATGCGAGAATCAAAGCCACCATCCTTCTGTAAATAATACCAGTGCCCCTCATCATGAACCCAACCGGTTTTTAAGGTGTGATAACTTCTTTGGTCTTCAAAATAGTAGACTCGTTTCTCTACTGGACTATCATATTGTTCCCCATGATGTTTGTTGGTGTTTGTAGCAGTTTTTGCTTCTAACACTTGCTTGCCAACAAATTCTTGTAGTACCCCATCTTGACCAAAGTAAAACCAATCTGGTCTAAAAGCAATCTCTTGTCTTGGAGAAGGACCAATCGTAACCCCTTTGTGTGGAGCAGGTATATATTGCCAGCCGACAACCATCTCTCCAGATAAAGGATCAAAATAATAGTATTTTCCATCAATCACTCGCCAGTAGGTTTCTTTGAGGTTCCCCTTCTTGTAGTAGGTTCTACCATTTTCTTGGACAAATTGCCAGCCTTCCGAATCAGCATCATCCGCAAAGACGGTGCTTGTAGCTAGCAAAGCAAAGAAAGAAACTGTCAGAACAACTTGCATCATTATTTTAAATTTTTTCATTAGATCTTTCCTCCATAACTGATTGTAGCAAAGACTTTATTGTATGTCAATATATAGAAACTTCTCAAAAAAAAGCAGTTACATAACTGCAACTGCTTTTCTATTCTTGCATGGTGTAACCAACACCACGCACGGTTTTAATGTAGCTTTTTTGACCTTTTACATCAAGCTTGCTACGTAGATAACGGATATAAACATCCACGATATTGGTCTCTGTCGCACTTTCGTACTTCCAAACACTTTCCAATAACTGCTCACGAGTCAAGACCTTCTTGCTTCCCATGAGAGTAGCCAGAAGGTCATACTCGCGGCGCGTCAGAGCAATCAACTCCTCGCCACGATAAACGGTATGATGTTCTACATCCATACGTAGGTTGCGGTATGACGTTGGAACCTTCATCTGACTACAGTGTTGGTCAATGAAGTCCCGACCTCGGAAAATCGCTGAAATACGAGCTACTAGATTATCAATAATCACTGGCTTATAGATGTAAGAAACGGCGAAGCGCTGGATTGTCTCAATCTGGTCTTGCAATTCTTCGCGATGGTCCAAGACCATGATCACTGAGGCAGGTTTTGTCCGACTCAACCTCTCTGCAAAATCCTGGGCCGTCATATCCCCCAGACGAGCATTCAGTAAAATCAAGTCATAATCTGTCTGGAGAGCCATGGAGAGGGCTTTTTGTCCCTCCTCGACCAGATCAACACGGTATTGCTCTTTTTGGAGTTCCAGACTGAGAAAATGAGCGAGATTTCGTTCTTTCTCAAGTAATAAAATCCGTTTCCCCATGGCAGACCTACTTATTTTTCGTCATACCAAGAGTAGTGGAATGTTCCTTCTTTGTCTTTACGTTGGTAAGTATGGGCACCAAAGTAGTCACGTTGTGCTTGGATTAAGTTAGCTGGAAGGTCAGCTGAACGGTAGCTATCAAAGTAAGTAATAGCTGCTGAGAAGGTTGGCACTGGTACACCTGCTTGTACAGCAAGAGCTACGATATCACGCACTGCTTGTTGGTACTTGGCAGTGACATCCAAGAAGTATTCATCCAAGAGAAGGTTTGCAAGATCAGCATCGCGGTTGTAAGCATCTGTGATCTTTTGCAAGAAACGAGAACGGATGATACAGCCATCACGCCAGATAGAGGCGATATCCGCAAACGGCAAGTTCCAGTTGTTTTCTTTAGAAGCTACACGCAATTGGGCAAAACCTTGTGCGTAAGAGATAATTTTTGAGAAGTAAAGGGCTTGACGGATCTTTTCAATCAACTCAGCCTTGTCTCCTTCAAATTTGAAAGTAGCTGGTTTTGGAAGGACCTTGCTAGCATGTACACGCTCTTCTTTGTATGTAGAGATGTAGCGAGCAAATACTGACTCCGTAATCAGTGACAATGGCACACCAAGGTCAAGAGCTGATTGGCTAGTCCATTTACCAGTTCCTTTGTTTCCTGCAGCATCAAGGATATAGTCTACGATTGGTCCATCTTGACCTTCATCATCTTTACGGCTCAAGATATCAGCTGTGATTTCGATTAAGTAGCTGTCCAATTCACCCTTGTTCCACTCAGTAAAGATTTCAGCCATATCTTCTGCAGAAAGACCAAGCAAGTGTTGCATGAGGTCATAGCTTTCTGCGATCAATTGCATGTCACCATACTCGATACCGTTGTGAACCATTTTCACATAGTGACCAGCTCCATCAGGACCGATGTAGGTCACACATGGTTTACCGTCTTCTGGTGCTTTAGCTGAGATTTCTTCGAGAACATCAGCAACCAATTCGTAGGCTTCTTTTTGTCCACCAGGCATGATAGAAGGTCCTTCAAGGGCACCTTTTTCACCACCAGAAACCCCTGTACCGATAAAGTTGATACCTGAGTTTGCTAGTTCTTCATTACGACGGATAGTATCTTTGTAGAAAGTGTTTCCTCCATCGATCAAGATATCACCCTTGTCAAGGTGGGGAAGAAGAGCTTGGATAGTTGCGTCTGTACCAGGTCCAGCTTGAACCATGAGCATGATACGACGAGGTTTTTCGATTG
>CAUVSV010000044.1:0-11711 GCA_963554735.1 Streptococcus oralis | reverse complement strand
CTAAATCGTTAGGTCGGGTAACCGGCGCGGGGGTTCGAATCCCCCATTCTCCGTAAGTTAAGAGAGCTGTTAGGCTCTTTTTTTGTAAGCAAATCCCCCTTCTAAATCGTTAAAAGGGGGATTTGTTTATTACCAACTTGTTAGTGATATTTCTCCGCTATTTAGCCAGATAGTATGTTTATCTTCAAGTTCGACTTGAAGTTGGCCGGATTCTGAGATTTCTTTTGCAAGACCTTTTTTCAATTTTCCATCTAGCTGGAAGGTAACTTCTTTTCCAAGAACGATTGATCTTTCTTTATAGATATAAAGTAGTTCATCTGAATCCGTATTGTAGAAACAATTCCATATTTCGCTGATGAGCTTATTACGACTAATTGGTGCAGGTGGCATAAATAGGCTGCCTGCTTTTTCTTTTAGGTCATCTGGGAAGCCTGCTATAGAAAAATTTATACCAAGTCCGATAATGACGTCTGTAACCAAGCCTGTCTCAACTGATGTCATCGCTTCAGTGAGGATACCTGCTATTTTTTTATTTTTAAAGTAGATGTCATTTACCCATTTGATATCTACTTCTATCATAGTTAGATTTTTAATGGCTTTGTAGACTGCAGCAGCTACAAGGAGAGTATAGGATGGGAGTTTTTCATAGGGAAGATTGGGTTGAATATGCAGGGACATATAGATCCCACCCTGAGATGGAGAATAGTAGGGGCGCTGAAAGCGGCCACGACCTGCTGTTTGACAGGTTGAAAGATAGAGTGTATTTCCTTTGTTTCCAGCTTCAATCCCTTCTTTTGCATCTGTTTGAGTGGATTTTGTTTCTGGTTTGTAGAGAATGTTTAAGTTGGTTTTCTCCTGGATTATATCAGGCAATATCAAATCGCCTTGGATCAGCTTGTAACCTCTATTTTTAATACTGTCTATCATGAGTCCTTCTTGTTGGAGACGTTGGATTGCTTTCCATATGGATGTGCGGCTTAGATTCAGTTCTTGGCCAATTTTTTCTCCGCTGACATAGTCGTTTTCTCTGGCTAGTATTTGGTAGACTTGTTGGTGTGATTTCATTAATTTTCCTTTCTAACTAGGGAGAGGTGAGGGAGTTCTTTTCGAGTCTGGCTGGGTGTTTTATGAAAAAATTGCTTGTAAGCTTTCGAGAAATGGAGTGGGTCTGAAAATCCGACAGAGTACGCAATGACTTTAATTGATTCTTCAGTATGTTCCAGAAGTTGTTGTGCACGATGCATCCGAACGTAAAGTAGATACTCTTTTGGAGAGAGTTGATGAAATTCTTTAAACACACTAGTTAAGTAACTTCTATGAACCGATAGTTCTTTTGCTAAATCTTGAATGGTGAGTGATTGCGGGTAGTGACTATCTATCAACCGTTTGCAGTCAAGATAGAGTTGGTGGGTTGATGAAATATTCTCTTTTTTCTGATTGGGAGCAATCGTTCCTAGATGAAACATCAGTTCATGGAGTTGTCCCATGATGTGGAGTTGAGCCAATTCATTTGATTTTGTAATCTGAGCGAAGCGGACAATATCTGAGATGAGTTTTGCAGTTGTCTGGGTATGACAAGTTTCAGATTGGATTAGATAGGATTGGTCAGAAATTTGAGATAGAGCAAAGTAGTCAGGTGCCCTTCCTCCGGAGATCCCCAACCAGTAGTAAGCCCAAGGATCCTGGCTATCTGCTTGATAGAATGTTAATTCATCTGGTTTTAGTAAAAAGAAATCTCCTGTCTTTAAATCAACAATTTTCCCCTTATAATGGAACTGACCTTTTCCTTTAGTAATGTAATGTAGTACATAGGTATCTCGAATAGCTGGGCCAAAAGAGTAGTTGGGCGTGCATTCTTCATAACCGTAGAAGCTAAGAGAAAGATCAATTGTTCCAGTCTGATATTCTGAAAAAACGAGCATGGGCCACCTCCTACCTAACATTTTACCATACTTTAGAGACATTTTTCTATTTTAGAAAGCGCTTTTATTTGCTAAAATTTTATCAGGAAATCGATGAGGTGCAATTTATGGGAATTCGGATAGAGAATAATCTATTTTACGTTGAGAGTAAAGGTTTAAGTTTGATTATTGAAAATAGGGATGGGTTCTTATTATTAAAACATTTAGGAAAGACTATTAAGAACTATAGAGGGGCTAATAGTGTTTACGAACGCGATCATGCTTTTTCTGCTAATCCAATAGCTACTAATAGAACCTTTAGTTTGGATACGCAACGTCAGATTTTTGGACAACATGGTTTGGGTGACTTTAGAAAACCAACTTTACAGGTTCAGCACGATGCAACTGAAGTAACAGACTTTCGATTTGTAGAAGCAAAGATTTTAAGAGGTCAGAATGGTCCACAGGGTTTACCTTCTCCTCACAGCATGGATGGTACAGAAACTCTTGCCTTGATTTTAGAAGATCCTAAGGCTCAACTTAGTCTGACTTTGTATTATACTGCTTTTAATAATGATGCGACAATTGCTAGCTACAGTAAATTAGAGAATAATAGTAATCAGGAAGTTGTCATTCATAAGGACTTTTCTTTTATGGCTGATTTTCCTGCTGCAGCTTACGAAATAGTGACTTTACAGGGAGCTTATGCTCGTGAAAAGACTGTCCGACATCAACAGGTAGAACAAGGAATCTTTTCAATTAGTTCGAACCGTGGTGCTTCTGGGCATGCTCAAACACCAGCTCTTCTGTTATGTGATAAAGGAGTTACAGAGGATGCTGGGAATGTGTTTGCTCTACAACTGATGTATAGTGGAAACTTCGAAGCTTTTGTCCAAAAGAATCAATTGAATGAAGTTCGGGTTGCTATTGGGATTAATCCAGAAAATTTTTCTTGGAAGTTAGATCCTAAGGAAAACTTTGAAACACCGGTAGCTTTTGTGACTTATTCAGATAAGGGATTAACTGGTATTAGTCATGAAAGTCAGAATTTTGTACTTAAGCATATTATGCCAAGTAAATTTTCTAAAAAAGAGCGTCCAATTCTTATCAATAACTGGGAAGCTACCTACTTTGACTTTCAGAGAGAAAAACTGTTAGAACTAGCTGATGAAGCTAAGAAAGTTGGAATAGAACTTTTTGTATTAGATGATGGGTGGTTTGGTAATCGCTTTGATGATAATCGTGCTTTAGGTGATTGGGTTGTGAATGAGAAAAAGCTGGGTGGAAGTCTAGAAAGTCTGATTTCAGCGATCCATGAAAGAGGTTTGCAGTTTGGGCTTTGGTTAGAACCTGAGATGATTTCTGTTGATAGCGACTTGTATCGTAAACATCCTGACTGGGCTATTCAGGTTTCAGGATATGATCATATTTACTCTCGAAATCAATTAGTACTTAATCTTGCCAATCCCCAGGTAATAGAATATTTGAAAAATGTTTTAGATGAACTCCTCTCTCATCATAAAATTGACTACATCAAATGGGATATGAACCGCAATATCACTAATCTGGGGAATGGTTCAGTTTATCTGGAAACCCAGATGCAATCTCATCAATATATGTTGGGGCTTTACGAACTCGTTTCTTATCTGACAGAGAAACACAGTCATATTCTCTTTGAGTCCTGCTCTGGTGGTGGTGGACGAAATGATCTTGGTATGATGCGTTATTTCCCACAAGTCTGGGCTAGTGATAATACTGATGCTATTGCACGTTTACCAATCCAATATGGTTCATCCTATCTCTATCCAACCATTTCTATGGGGGCTCATGTGTCAGCAGTACCAAATCATCAGATAGGACGAATGACACCATTGGAAACTCGTGGTCATGTAGCCATGATGGGAAATCTGGGCTATGAGCTTGATTTGACAAGTTTATCAGATGAAGAGAAAGCTGAGATCGCTAATCAGGTGAACTTGTATAAAGAATTGCGACCAGTAGTCCAGTTGGGAAATCAGTATAGGTTAATCAATCCCAATGCTGAATCCAATGAAGCAGCTCAACAATTTAACTATGGAAATCAAACGATTGTAACCTACGTCCGAGTCTTATCAGTTGTAGAAACAATGGAAACCACCTTGAAACTGAAAGATTTGGAGGTGGAAGGGCTTTATGAGCTGGAAGGGACAAACATTGTTTATTCGGGTGCAGAGCTCATGTATGCAGGTTTAACTGTTACCCTATCACCAGGAGATTTTTTGAGTAGACAGTATAAATTCAAAAGACTATAATAAAAGCGTATAAATTTATCAAGGAGGCATTCCAATGAAATGGTATAAGAAAGCAGGTTTTCTTTTAGTAGCTGGGGCAAGTTTACTAGGCCTAGTGGCTTGTGGTCAGAACAATCAATCAGCTGATGGTAAGGTAACGATTGAGTTTTTTAACCAGAAGACCGAGATGGCAGATACCTTGCAAAGGATAGTGGATGATTTTGAGAAGGAACACCCTAATATTGATGTGAAGCTGACTACAGTACCTTCAGCTGGAATTGTGCTAAAGACTCGGATTTTATCAGGAGATGTTCCAGATATTATTAATATCTATCCTCAAAATATGGATTTTCAGGAGTGGGCGAAGGCAGGCTATTTTGCAGATATGACAGGAAAACCCTATCTTGAGAACATCAAGAATGACTATGCTGAAAAGTATGCGATTAATAATAAAGTTTATAGTGTGCCTTTAACGGCCAACCTTTATGGAATCTATTACAATAAAACGAAGTTTAAAGAATTAGGGCTTGAGGAACCGAAGACTTTTAAAGAGTTTCAAGAGATTGTTAAAAAGATAAAAGATAGTGGAAATTCTCCGTTTGCGGTTGCAGGCAATGAAGGCTGGACATTAAATGGTTACCACCAACTTTCTCTCATTACCCTTACGGGTAGTGGAGATGCGGCTAATAACTATCTTCGCTTTTCAAAACCAAACGCAATCTCTGCAGATGATGCTATTTTAAAAGCAGATGCAGAACGACTCGATTTATTAGCAGATAATGCTCAAGATGGTTGGCGTGGTGCCTCTTATAATGATGCGGTGGTAGCATTTTCGAGTGAAAAAGCCTTGATGATGCCACAAGGATCATGGGCATTAGCCGCAATTAATCAACAGGATCCAAAATTTGAGGTGGGGATGTTTGCCTTTCCTGGAGAAGAAGTAGGAAAAGAAGTCACTGTTGGTGCAGGGGATATGGCATTATCAACTTCAGCTACTACCAAACACCCTAAGGAAACCGAAGAATTTATCAGCTATATGACTAGTCCAAAAGCTATGCAGTCATACTATGATGTAGATGGATCACCTGTTGCGGTAAAAGGCATACAGGAAAAAGAAGATTCAGCGCTTGCAGCTATTTCTAAACTGGCATTTACAGACAAACATTATGTTTGGTTGGGCCAACGCTGGAACTCTGAAGAAGACTTTTTTAATCTAAGTACAGGTTACTTGATGGATAAAAATCTGAAAAATATGGCAAACAATCTCAATGCTTTCTTTAATCCAATGAAGGCAGATTTGGACTAGAATAGGAGTTAAGATGATATGGCTATTCGAAAATTTTTAAATAAATACTGGGGTTGGACATTTTTGCTCATCCCGCTTGCTTTACAAGCTATCTTCTTTTACTTTCCAATGGTACAAGGTGCTTTCTATAGTTTGACTAACTGGACTGGATTGACCTATAATTATAAATTTGTTGGTTTGAATAACTACAAATTGCTGATGATTGATGGAAAATTCTTCACAGCCATAGCCTTTACTTTGATTTTAACTCTGGCATTGATTGTTGGTGAGATTACAATTGGGATGGTTGTGGCACGAGCCTTAAATTCTAAGATGAAGGGGCAGACCTTCTTTAGAGCTTGGTTCTTTTTCCCAGCTGTTTTGTCTGGTTTGACAGTTTCCTTGATTTTTAAACAATTCTTCAACTATGGTCTTCCAACGATTGGAAAAATTTTAGGGATTGGTTTTCTACAAGAGAGTCTATTGGGGACACCAGTCGGAGCGGTAGTGGCAACTATTTTTGTTCTTCTATGGCAAGGAGTAGCAATGCCAATCATTCTCTTTCTTGCTGGTCTTCAGAGTATTCCAAATGATATTTTAGAGGCAGCATCAATTGATGGTGCAACCAGTAAACAAACCTTTTGGAAGATTGAATTGCCCTATTTATTGCCAACGATCTCTATGGTTTTTATCTTGGCTCTTAAGTCCGGTTTGACAGCCTTTGACCAAATTTTTGCCTTGACGAGTGGTGGTCCAAATAATGCTACAACGTCTCTTGGACTTTTAGTATACAACTATGCTTTCAAGAGTAATCAATATGGATATGCGAATGCAATTGCCTTGATTTTATTCTTAATTATTGTAATTGTTTCTATTATCCAAATCAAGCTATCAAAGAAATTTGAAATCTAATAGAGGAGTCCTACACATGAAAAAAGAAGAAAAATTGAATCAGTTTTGGAAATATGTCCTCTTGATAGTCGGTGGTATTCTTATACTTGTTCCTTTGTTGGTAACAGTATTTAGTTCTTTCAAGACAACTAAGGATATCATGAATCATTTCTTTAGTTTGCCCAATCCTTTTACGTTGAGTAATTATGAACGATTGATTTCGGATGGAATTGGAGGCTATTTCTGGAATTCAGCAGTTATTACGGTGTTATCATTGATTGTAGTGGCTTTCTTTATACCAGCTGCAGCTTATTCCATTGCTCGAAATATGTCCAAGAAAAAAGCCTTTGCAATTATGTATTCGCTCTTGATTTTAGGGATATTTGTTCCATTTCAGGTGATTATGATTCCCATCACAGTTATGATGAGTAAACTCGGTCTAGCAAATATGTGGGGGCTAGTAATACTCTACCTAACTTATGCTATTCCACAGACTCTCTTCTTGTATGTTGGTTATATAAAAATCAGTGTACCAGATAGTTTGGACGAAGCTGCGGAAATTGATGGGGCTGATCGTTTTACAATTTATCGTCGAATCATTTTTCCAATGTTGAAGCCCATGCATGCGACAACTTTGATTATCAATGCTCTCTGGTTCTGGAATGACTTTATGTTGCCACTCTTGATTCTGAATAAGGATTCCAAGATGTGGACTTTACCTCTCTTCCAATACAACTACCAAGGTCAGTACTTCAATGACTATGGTCCAAGTTTTGCATCTTATATTGTGGGAATTGTAACGATAACCATTGTCTACCTCATCTTCCAAAAACATATCATTTCAGGAATGAGTAACGGGGCAGTGAAGTAAGAAAGTGCTTAGGGAATTTATAATTCCATACATAGAGGAACAGTTCAGCTTGTTTACAATTCTATGTAGAAAAAAGAAAGTAGTACTTAGTTGCTTGCAGTCTATAGTAGTACGAGTTCAATATGAACAAAAACCTAAAAATATCTTTCATTTACGAAGCCAGGTCATATAAGACTTGGCTTTCATCAGAAAAAGGAGACCATCTATGACCATTCAAAATAAAACCATGTTGATTACTTACTCAGATAGTCTTGGAAATAACCTTAAAGACTTGTATGAGAATTTGGAAGAACATTTTGGCGATGCTATTGGGGGAGTTCACCTTCTACCATTTTTCCCGTCAACAGGAGATCGTGGATTTGCACCAGTTGACTATGATGAAGTGGATCCAGCGTTTGGTGATTGGGAGGATGTTAAGCGTTTAGGTGAGAAATATTATCTTATGTTTGACTTTATGATTAACCATATTTCTCGTCAATCTAAGTATTATAAGGACTATCAAGAAAAACATGAAGCTAGTGAATTCAAAGATCTCTTTTTAAACTGGGACAAGTTTTGGCCGGAAAATCGTCCGACACAAGCTGATGTAGATTTAATTTACAAGCGTAAGGATCGTGCACCAAAGCAAGAAATTCTTTTTGCAGATGGTTCAGTAGAACATTTGTGGAATACCTTTGGTGAAGAGCAGATTGATCTTGATGTGACCAAAGAAGTAACGATGGCATTCATCCGTAAGACGATTCAACATCTAGCAGGTAACGGGTGTGATTTGATTCGCCTAGATGCCTTTGCTTATGCAGTGAAGAAATTGGATACCAATGATTTCTTTGTGGAACCAGATATTTGGAATTTATTGGACAAAGTTCGAGATATCGCTGCTGAGTATGGGACAGAGCTCTTACCTGAGATTCATGAACACTATTCGATTCAGTTTAAAATAGCGGACCATGATTACTATGTTTACGATTTTGCCCTTCCAATGGTGACCCTTTATACTCTTTACAGTTCTAGAACAGAGCGCTTGGCTAAGTGGTTAAAGATGAGCCCGATGAAGCAATTTACGACACTAGATACCCATGATGGAATTGGAGTGGTGGATGTCAAGGATATCCTGACTGATGAGGAAATTGACTATGCTTCAAATGAGCTCTATAAGGTTGGAGCGAATGTCAAACGTAAGTACTCTAGTGCAGAGTATAATAATCTAGATATCTACCAAATCAATTCAACCTACTATTCTGCGCTTGGAGATGATGATGTCAAGTACTTCCTCGCTCGTCTGATTCAAGCTTTTGCTCCAGGCATTCCTCAGGTTTACTATGTGGGTCTATTAGCAGGAAAAAATGACTTGAAATTATTAGAAGAAACCAAAGAAGGTCGAAATATTAATCGTCATTACTATAGCAATGAGGAAATAGCAGAAGAAGTTCAACGTCCTGTGGTGAAGTCTCTTCTCAATCTATTTTCTTTCCGTAATCGGTCAGAGGCCTTTGACCTAGAAGGGACTATTGACATTGAAACACCAACAGCTCACAGCATTGTAATCAAACGTCAAAATAAAGACAAGTCCATAACAGCAGTAGCAGAAATTGATTTGCAAAGTCAAACCTATCAAGTAGTGGAAAACGGCAGAAACATTCAGTTCTAGTGCTATATTGATGATAGAATTTTTTGTGGTGAAAACGTGTTCATTGTTCCCAAATGACGGAAAAAATGGTAGAATATAAAGATAGTTTAGCATTTATCTTCTGGAGAAATCCAGAACAGAAAGGATCCGTTTTGAAATCAATTGGATTACTGGATAAGATAAGAGGGCTTTCGAAAAAAGATTTCTTTTTGTATTTGATGATCATAAGTATCTTTTTACCTTTTTATTTGTTCTTAGCTCTCTTTGCTTTATATTTGATAGGTTTACTTGTTACTGGGGAGATGAAGGGAATTATCAAAGGATTGGCCAAACATCCTGTACTTCTCTTTTTTATTGCCTACAGTAGTATCATCTCTATCGTCGCCAAGAACTGGCTTGGATTGGTTGCATCTTTACTGATGTTTCTCTTCCTCATTTTCTTTAGTTTTTACCAGAAACGTCTGACACATGCTTTCTTTCGACTTATACTGCAGACAATCTTGTTTGGTAGTGTGCTCTCTGCTGTTTTTGCTACTTTGGAGCATTTCCAAATTGTAAAGAAATTTAACTACGCCTTTCTTTCGCCCAATATGCAAGTATGGCACCAAAACCGTGCAGAGGTGACCTTCTTTAATCCTAACTACTATGGGATCATTTGTTGCTTCTGTATCATGATTGCCTTTTACCTCTTTACAACGACGAAGTTAAGATGGTTGAAAGTCTTTTGTGTGCTAGCAGGTTTTGTGAATCTATTTGGTTTGAATTTTACGCAAAATAGAACAGCCTTTCCTGCCATCATTGCTGGTGCAATCATTTATCTCTTTACAACCATTAAAAACTGGCGCGCCTTCTGGCTCAGTATTGGTGTTTTCGGGATTGGCCTTTGTTTCCTCTTCTCAAGCGATTTGGGTGTCCGTATGGGAACGCTAGATTCTTCAATGGAGGAGCGTGTTTCAATCTGGAATGCGGGTATGACTTTGTTCAAGCAAAATCCGATCTGGGGTGAGGGTCCGCTGACCTATATGAATTCTTTCCCGAGAATCCATGCACCTTACCACGAACACGCGCATAGTCTTTACATCGATACTATTTTAAGTTATGGTTTGATTGGAACCATTCTCTTATCCATTTCTTCGGTTATCCCGGTTCACATGATGATGGATATGAGTCAGGAGTCTGGTAAACGACCAATTATCGGTCTTTATCTCTCCTTCCTGACAGTAGTCGCTGTACATGGAATCTTTGACTTGGCTCTCTTCTGGGTACAGTCAGGATTTATCTTCTTGCTGGTTATGTGCAGTTTACCACTGGAACATCGGACACTGGTGTCCGAAATGACAGATTAAGTTAATAAATAGTGAAGATCTTCTACTCTAGGTAGGAGATCTTTTTTTGTTGGTGGAAATTATTTCTAAATCGAAATAGTTGACAGATGGAACGATAAGTATTACAATGGAATATAATTCGATATCGAAATAAATTGGAGGGATCATGAAGGATAGTCATTTGGTAGCTCATCATATTCGTTTGTTGAATGGGAGGATTTTTCAAAAGTTACTGAGTCAGGATCCTGAGGCTCTTTATCGGAGTGAACAGGGCAAGATTCTCACGGTTTTATGGAATAGTGAAACTGGCTGTGCAACTGCGACAGATATTGCGCTAGCGACTGGTCTCGCTAACAATACGCTCACAACCATGATAAAGAATCTTGAGGAGCAAAACCTGGTCATCATTAGCCCATGTGGAATAGATAAGAGAAAGAAATATGTCAAGCTAACGGAGCAAGGTTGGTCCCAGAAAGAAGTGGGCCATCGCATCAGTCAAAAGTTGGATGCTATTTTTTATAAAGGATTCTCTGAGGAAGAAATTCGCCAATTTGAAAGTTATCAGGAACGCATTTTGGACAATCTGAAAGAGAAAGCAAATGAGGAATAAAATATGTCAAAACAAGTTGAAAATGCACGAAATCTATATATTCATGCTATTCAAGACGGGCGAGTTGCTGAGACTCAAGCTCAGTCCGTTGGAGATACCTACATTCAACACTCGACAGGCGTGCCAGATGGGAAAGAAGGGTTTGCGGCTTTCTTTGCAAATTTCTTTGAGCGTTATCCCGAGCGTGAGATCAAGATTGTCCGTACTATTGAGGATGGCAATCTGGTCTTTGTTCATGTTCATCAATATCTCAATGGCGGGGGAGCTCAATGGGTGACAACGGATACTTTCCGTGCGGATGAGAATGGGCGTATCGTGGAGCATTGGGATGTCATTGACTACTATCGCGCTCCAGAAAATGGACAGTTAGACCAGATCTTTGGAGATTTTGAAATCACAGATTTGGATAAGACAGCAGAAAATAAAAAATTGGTTCGCCGTTTCTTGACAGAAATCTTTCAAAACGGCGAACTAGAGCAGTGGAATGATTATGTGGCAGAAGATTTGATTCAGCATAATCATGAGATTGGCCAAGGAAGTGCTGCTTATAAAAACTATGTGGCTGAACAGGGTGTCACTTTTGACTTTGTTTTCCAGCTTTTGGGACAAGGAAACTATGTGGTTAGCTATGGACAGACTCAGATAGATGGGGTGCCTTATGCTGAGTATGACATCTTCCGTTTGGAGAATGGCTTGGTTGTGGAGCATTGGGATAATAAGGAAGTTATGCCTAAGGTAGAAGACTTGACTAATCGAGGAAAGTTTTAAATAGAGGACAAAGAATGATTGAATATAAAAATGTAGCGCTACGCTATACAGAAAAAGATGTTTTGAGAGATGTTAATTTACGAATTGAGAATGGAGAGTTCATGGTTTTAGTTGGGCCTTCTGGGTCCGGTAAGACGACCATGATCAAGATGATTAACCGTCT
>CAUVSV010000043.1:0-11969 GCA_963554735.1 Streptococcus oralis | reverse complement strand
ATCTGTGGAGATGGAGACTTGATGGAAGGTGTCTCAAGTGAGGCAGCTTCATACGCAGGCTTGCAAAAACTTGATAAGTTGGTGGTTCTTTATGATTCAAATGACATTAACTTGGATGGTGAGACAAAGGATTCCTTTACTGAAAGTGTTCGTGATCGCTACAATGCCTACGGCTGGCATACAGCCTTGGTTGAAGATGGAACAGACTTGGAAGCAATCCATGCTGCTATCGAAACAGCTAAAGCTTCAGGAAAACCATCTTTGATTGAAGTGAAGACTGTGATTGGATACGGTTCTCCAAACAAACAAGGAACTAATGCCGTACACGGTGCTCCTCTTGGAGCAGATGAAACTGCAGCGACTCGCCAAGCGCTCGGTTGGGACTATGAACCATTTGAAATCCCATCTGAAGTATATGCTGATTTCAAGGAAAATGTTGCAGATCGTGGCGCATCAGCTTATCAAGCTTGGACTAAATTGGTTGCTGACTATAAAGAGGCTCATCCAGAACTGGCTGCAGAAGTGGAAGCTATTATCGACGGACGTGATCCAGTTGAGGTGACTCCAGCAGACTTCCCAGCCTTAGAAAATGGCTTCTCTCAAGCAACTCGTAATTCAAGCCAGGATGCTTTGAACGTTGTAGCTGCCAAGTTGCCAACCTTCCTAGGTGGATCAGCTGACCTCGCTCACTCAAACATGACTTACATCAAAACGGATGGACTTCAAGATGATGCTAATCGCTTGAACCGCAACATTCAGTTTGGTGTTCGTGAGTTTGCTATGGGAACGATCTTGAACGGTATGGCCCTTCACGGTGGACTTCGTGTTTATGGTGGAACCTTCTTCGTCTTCTCTGACTATGTGAAAGCAGCTGTCCGCTTGTCAGCCTTGCAAGGACTTCCTGTGACTTATGTCTTTACCCACGATTCGATTGCAGTTGGTGAAGATGGTCCAACTCACGAACCAGTTGAACACTTAGCAGGTCTCCGTGCTATGCCAAATCTGAATGTTTTCCGCCCAGCAGATGCGCGTGAAACTCAAGCGGCTTGGTACCTTGCCGTGACAAGCGAAAAAACACCAACTGCCCTTGTCTTAACACGTCAAAACTTGACTGTCGAAGAGGGAACAGACTTTGACAAAGTTGCGAAAGGTGCCTATGTGGTCTATGAAAATGCAGTAGATTTTGACACGATCTTGATTGCGACAGGTTCAGAGGTCAATCTAGCTGTCGCAGCTGCAAAAGAATTGGCTAGTCAAGGCGCAAAAGTCCGTGTAGTCAGCATGCCATCAACAGATGTCTTTGACGCACAAGATGCAGCTTACAAGGAAGAAATCCTTCCAAATGCAGTTCGCCGTCGTGTTGCAGTTGAAATGGGTGCAACTCAAAACTGGTACAAGTATGTTGGTCTTGATGGTGCAGTTCTCGGCATTGATACCTTTGGAGCATCTGCCCCAGCACCAAAGGTATTGGCAGAGTATGGATTTACTGTTGAAAATCTAGTCAAAGTAGTTCAAAACTTGAAATAATCGCAGAAATCAGAGTGAAAACTCTGATTTTTTTATTGGCATAAAAACAAGGCACAATCTTGTAAAAGTAGCTGAAATTTGATATAGTAGTCCTATGTAAAATACAAAGGAGAAAACAATGAATCCAAATATTACTTTTTTTGTCATGCTTGTAGGGATGATGGCCTTGATGTTCTTTATGCAACGTTCTCAAAAGAAACAAGCTCAAAAGCGTATGGAAAGCTTGAACAAGCTTCAAAAAGGCTATGAAGTGATCACAATCGGTGGACTCTACGGAACAGTGGATGAAGTAGATACTGAGAAAGGTACAATCGTACTGGATGTAGATGGCGTTTATTTGACTTTTGAATTGGCTGCAATTAAGACCGTTTTGCCACTCAAAGAAGCTGTGACACCAGAAGGAACAGTTGTTGACGAAGGCGGAGCAATCGAAGAATAAAACGGGACCTGTCACTCCCGTTTTTCTATGAGACGAGAGGAAAAGGGATGAAAAAAATAGTATTTGTTTGCCTAGGAAATATTTGCCGAAGTCCCATGGCAGAGTTTGTGATGAAGTCCATGACGAGCGATTACCACGTCGAGAGTCGGGCAACGTCATCATGGGAACATGGCAATCCGATTCATAAGGGAACGCAAGGAATTTTCCAGCAGTATCAGATCCCGTATGACAAAGATAAAACATCGCTTCAGATTGGCAGAGAGGACTTTGAATCGTTTGATTACATTATCGGTATGGATGCTTCAAACGTTTCAGATCTGCGTCACATGTGTCCTCAGGAACTACAGTACAAGATTTACTCTTTTGCATCTGAAAGTGTCCCAGATCCTTGGTATACAGGAGATTTTGAGGAAACCTATGCTCGTATTACAAGTGGATGTCAAAGCTGGCTAGATCGATTAGAAAATGAGAGTGACAATGGAAAAGCTTAAACAATTTTATGAGAAGTGTAGAGTTTACCTAACTCGTCCTAGGTTAGAGCTCATTGCAGTGGTCGTAATGGGACTCTGTGCTCTATCGGTATTTCTGCTAAATACGCCTAAAAAGGGTGTCCTGACACTTGATGGTGGAGCTCTTGTTTATGACGGCACCTTGGTACGAGGGAAAATGAATGGTCAAGGAACCCTGACCTTTGAAAATGGAGACCAATATACAGGTGATTTCAATAATGGAGCCTTTAATGGGAAAGGAACTTTCCAATCGAAAGATGGCTGGAAATACGAGGGTGATTTTGTAAATGGCCAGGCTGAAGGTCAAGGGAAGTTGACGACAGAGCAAGAAGTTGTTTATGAAGGGACCTTTAAACAAGGCGTTTTTCAGCAAAAACAGTAGTCTCCAAGTTAGGAGACTATTTTTCAAAATCATAAAGAAAACGCTTTCTTCGTTTAAATTCGATAACTAACTATTAACTAGAAAAACTTTGTGAAATAAAAAAATTTTCTCCATAATTTCACAATCGTCCAGACAAAACTCTATTGCGTAGCTATATTGAGAAAAAAATCACAATCTCGGAAAAATTCTTTGTGAAATACTTATGAAACTGTTTACAAAGCATAAAAAAAGAGTTATAATAAACTTGTGAAAAAATTAACAAAGGATAACATCCTTAAAGGCTATGGAGGATAATATGGCTGATAAAAAAACAGTAACACCAGAGGAAAAACAACTTGCTGCTGAAAAGCATGTCGATGGTCTCGTGAAAAAAGCCTTGGTTGCGCTTGATGAAATGCGCAAGTTGAACCAAGAGCAAGTTGACTATATCGTGGCAAAAGCTTCGGTTGCAGCACTTGACGCACATGGTATCCTTGCACAACACGCAGTTGAAGAAACTGGTCGTGGGGTATTTGAAGACAAGGCAACAAAAAACCTATTTGCCTGTGAGCACGTAGTGAACAATATGCGTGGAGTTAAAACAGTTGGAGTTATCGAAGATGATCCAATTACAGGTTTGACAAAGATTGCGGAGCCTGTCGGTGTAATCTGTGGTGTCACTCCGACAACAAACCCAACTTCAACAGCGATTTTCAAATCATTGATTGCTTTGAAAACACGTAACCCAATCGTTTTTGCTTTCCATCCATCAGCTCAAGAATCATCAGCACACGCAGCACAAATCGTTCGCGATGCAGCGATTGCAGCCGGTGCTCCTGAAAACTGTGTGCAATGGATTACAAAGCCATCTATGGAAGCAACTGGAGCGCTAATGAACCACGAAGGTGTTGCAACTATTCTTGCAACTGGTGGGAATGCTATGGTTAAAGCTGCATACTCATGTGGAAAACCAGCTCTTGGGGTAGGTGCCGGAAACGTTCCTGCCTATGTAGAAAAATCTGCTGACCTTCGTCAAGCTGCTCATGACATCGTTATGTCTAAATCATTTGATAATGGGATGGTCTGTGCATCAGAACAAGCGGTTATCATTGATAAAGAAGTGTATGATGAATTTGTAGAAGAATTCAAATCATATCACACTTACTTTGTAAACAAGAAAGAAAAAGCCCTTCTTGAAGAATTCTGTTTCGGTGTGAAAGCAAACAGCAAAAACTGTGCTGGTGCTAAACTAAATGCAAACATTGTTGGTAAACCAGCAGCATGGATTGCAGAACAAGCAGGATTTAGTGTTCCAGAAGGAACAAACATCTTGGCTGCAGAATGTGCAGAAGTAGGACCGAAAGAACCATTGACTCGTGAAAAATTGTCACCAGTTATCGCTGTCCTAAAAGCTGAAGATACAGAAGACGGTCTTACAAAAGCTCGTCAAATGGTTGAGTTTAACGGACTTGGTCACTCAGCAGCCATCCATACAAAAGACGAAGCTCTCGCTAAACGCTTTGGTACAGAAATCAAAGCAATGCGTATTATCTGGAACTCTCCATCTACTTTCGGTGGTATCGGTGACGTATACAATGCCTTCATTCCATCATTGACACTTGGATGTGGTTCATATGGACACAACTCAGTCGGTGATAACGTAAGTGCGATCAACCTTCTAAACATCAAGAAAGTAGGGAAACGTAGAAATAATATGCAATGGTTTAAAGTTCCTTCAAAAATTTACTTCGAACGCAATTCTATCCAATACCTTCAAACATGTGAAGATATTGAACGCGTTATGATTGTTACAGACAAATCTATCGAAAAACTTGGCTTTGTTCAACGTGTTATCGATCAATTGAACGCACGTAGCAACCGTGTAACTATTCAAGTCTTCTCAGATGTTGAACCAGATCCAGACATCACAACTGTAGAACGTGGTGCTGAAGTGATGAAAGCATTTGAACCAGATACAATTATCGCTCTTGGTGGTGGTTCTCCAATGGACGCGGCCAAAGTAATGTGGCTCTTCTACGAACAACCACAAATCGACTTCCGTGACTTGGTTCAGAAATTCATGGACATCCGTAAACGTGCCTTCCGCTTCCCATCACTTGGTAAGAAAGCGAAATACATCGGTATTCCAACAACTTCAGGTACAGGTTCAGAAGTAACACCATTTGCCGTTATCTCTGATAAGAAAAATAACCGCAAATACCCATTGGCTGACTACTCATTGACACCAACTATTGCCATTGTTGACCCTGCTTTGGTTGAATCAGTTCCAGACTTCATCGCTGCTGATACAGGTATGGATGTCTTGACTCACGCGACTGAAGCCTACACTTCAAACTTCGCTAACGACTACACAGACGGTATCGCCCTTCAAACAATCAAACTTGTCTTTGAATGGTTGGAAAAATCTGTTAAGACAGCTGACCCAGAAGCACGTGAAAAAATGCATAATGCTTCTACGATGGCTGGTATGGCTTTCGCCAATGCCTTCCTTGGTATGAGCCACTCAATGGCCCACAAGATTGGTGGTGTTCACCATACTGTTCACGGACGTACAAATGCAATCTTGCTTCCATACGTTATCCGTTACAACGGTACTCGCCCATCTAAGACAACTACATGGCCTAAGTACAACTACTGGAAAGCTGATGAGAAATTCCAAGACATCGCGAAAATGCTTGGATTGCCTCACTCAACTCCAGAAGAAGCGGTTGAAGCGTATGCCAAAGCAGTTTACGATCTTGGTGAAGCAGTTGGAATCACAATGAATTTCAAAGGCTTTGGAATCGATGAAAAAGCTTGGAAAGACAGCTTGCATGAAATTGCCTTGCTTGCTTATGAAGACCAATGTTCACCTGCAAACCCACGCCTGCCAATGGTAGCTGACATGGAAGAAATCATGGCAGATGCTTACTATGGTTATGCAGAACGTCCAGGACGTCGTAAATAATCGTTTATCAGCCTAGAGGCAGGAGTGATCCTGTCTCTTTTTTGTAAACTCTGAAAGAGTTGAAATTGTAGTTTCACCTTGATAATGAAGAGAATATGCAGATATTATAAAAGATTCTAGAGATATGCTTTGGAAATAAAAGAATGGATGAATAAAAAGGGGGAGAAAAAGTAGAAAAGCAGGAGAGAAAATCAACGCCCATACTTGCAATTAAACTCAAATAGTTATATAATAGGTTTGTTGAAAGGTGATTTGTAGTGATTCAAGTTACTCTTTTCACAATAAAATTTTCATGATTTTCATAAGGAGGAAATCACTAATGGTAGTTAAAGTTGGTATTAACGGTTTCGGACGTATCGGTCGTCTTGCTTTCCGCCGTATCCAAAACGTAGAAGGTGTTGAAGTTACTCGCATCAACGACCTTACAGATCCAGTTATGCTTGCACACTTGTTGAAATACGACACAACTCAAGGTCGTTTCGACGGTACTGTAGAAGTTAAAGAAGGTGGATTCGAAGTTAACGGTAAATTCGTTAAAGTTTCTGCTGAACGTGATCCAGAACAAATCGACTGGGCTACTGACGGTGTAGAAATCGTTCTTGAAGCAACTGGTTTCTTTGCTAAGAAAGATGCTGCTGAAAAACACCTTAAAGGTGGAGCTAAGAAAGTTGTTATCACTGCTCCTGGTGGAAATGATGTTAAAACAATTGTATTTAACACTAACCACGACATTCTTGACGGTACTGAAACAGTTATCTCAGGTGCTTCATGTACTACAAACTGCTTGGCTCCAATGGCTAAAGCTCTTCAAGACAACTTCGGTGTTGTAGAAGGATTGATGACTACTATCCACGCTTACACTGGTGACCAAATGATCCTTGACGGACCACACCGTGGTGGTGACCTTCGTCGTGCTCGCGCTGGTGCTGCAAACATCGTTCCTAACTCAACTGGTGCTGCTAAAGCTATCGGTCTTGTAATCCCAGAATTGAACGGTAAACTTGACGGATCTGCACAACGTGTTCCAACTCCAACTGGATCAGTTACTGAATTGGTAGCAGTTCTTGAAAAGAACGTTACTGTTGATGAAGTGAACGCAGCTATGAAAGCAGCTTCAAACGAATCATACGGTTACACAGAAGATCCAATCGTATCTTCAGATATCGTAGGTATGTCTTACGGTTCATTGTTTGACGCAACTCAAACTAAAGTTCTTGACGTTGACGGTAAACAATTGGTTAAAGTTGTATCATGGTACGACAACGAAATGTCATACACTGCACAACTTGTACGTACTCTTGAATACTTTGCAAAAATCGCTAAATAATTCTTGAGTCGATAAAAGCAAGGCCTTCTGGTCTTGCTTTTATTATATAGAAAAATGGATGATGCTATCATCCATTTTGTTTTAATTCTGTTTCGAAAGTATCTGAGAGGGCAGTAAAACTCAATTGTTCTAAGGTGAGTGGATGAGTAAAAGAAAGTCGAAAGGCATGAAGCATGAGCCTGCTTACTTTTGATCTAGAGTTATAGAGAGGATCGCCCAAGATAGGATGCTTGTGATGAGAAAGGTGAACACGAATCTGATGCGTTCGACCGGTCTTTAGTTTGCAACGGACAAGGGTAGTCTTGTTTGGAAATTGCTTTAATCGACTGATATGTGTTTCAGCATATTGTCCATTTTTGGCATCGACTATTCTTTTTCTACGATCATGGCGATCACGACCAATTTTATCTCGGAAGATAAGTTCTTTGTTCCCTACTTGCCTCTCTACGAGTGCCCAGTATTCACGAGCGATTTCCTTTTTCTCCAACAAACGATTGAGGATAGGTAGGATAAAAGGATTTTTAGCAAAAAGTACTAAACCGCTTGTTTCCATGTCCAGGCGATGAACGACATAGCAGGTTTGACCAACGTAGGCAGAGACATGGTTGAGAAGGGCAATTTCACCAGGTTGATTTCCGTGAGTTTTCATTCCCTCTGGCTTGTTGACGATAATGAGATGTTGGTCTTGATAAACCTCTTGAACGAGGTCTGGATTGCCCCAAAGGATTTCTTTTGGGGGATAATCTTCCTCGTCAAAAGTCAACTGGCAAATGTCCCCTGGCTTGACCATCTCGTTCCAGTGAACTTCTTTGTGGTTAATTAAGATGTTCTTCTTTATTCTCAAAAAATGGCGGATTTTTCTAGGGATGAGGAGTTGTTCCTCTAGAAATTGTTTGACCGTCATTTGAGGCAAGGATTCGGGTAATGTAAATGTGAATTGCATACAGATATTGTAACAAAAAAAGCCCTATTTGGATAGGGAGTAGCTAAATTCTTGAGTTCCTATGGTGAAGATGATAAAATAAACGCATGAAATTAGATAAATTATTTGAGAAGTTTCTTTCTCTCTTTAAAAAAGAAACGAATGAATCAGCGGAGTCTGATTCGACTAGCATGCGTCGTTCACGGAGCGATAGAAAAAAATTGTCCCAAGTAGGCCCAATTCGGAAATTTTGGCGTCGTTATCATCTGACAAAAATCGTCATCATTTTAGGGTTAAGTGCAGGTTTGCTAGTAGGAACCTACCTATTTGCGATAGCCAAGTCTACCAATGTTAATGACTTACAAAATGCCCTGAAAACGCGAACTCTGATTTTTGACCGCGAAGAAAAAGAGGCAGGGGCCTTATCAGGCCAAAAGGGAACCTATGTTGAACTGACAGATATCAGTAAAGACTTGCAGAATGCTGTCGTCGCGACAGAGGACCGTTCCTTTTATAAAAATGATGGGATTAACTACGGTCGTTTCTTTCTAGCCATCCTTACAGCAGGTCGTTCTGGAGGGGGGTCTACCATCACTCAACAGTTGGCGAAAAATGCCTATCTTTCCCAGGACCAGACCGTTGAACGGAAGGCCAAGGAGTTTTTCCTTGCCTTAGAGTTAACAAAAAAATACAGCAAGGAACAAATCCTTACTATGTACCTCAATAACGCCTACTTTGGAAATGGGGTATGGGGTGTTGAAGATGCAAGTAAGAAATATTTCGGTGTATCGGCTTCACAACTAACGCTTGATCAGGCGGCCACTCTGGCAGGGATGCTCAAGGGACCAGAATTGTATAATCCATTAAATTCTGTTGAGACTTCGACCAACCGTAGGGATACTGTTTTGCAAAATATGGTTGCAGCAGGCTATATTGATAAAAATCAAGAAACCGAAGCGGCTGGAGTAGATATGGCTTCTCAACTGCAAGATAAGTATGAAGGCAAGGTTTCAGATTATCGTTACCCGTCCTATTTTGATGCAGTTGTCAACGAAGCAGTTTCCAAGTACAATCTTACAGAAGAAGAGATTGTCAACAACGGCTACCGAATCTACACAGAGCTTGACCAAAACTACCAAGCAAACATGCAGGTTATTTACGAAAACACTTCGCTATTTCCAACAGCAGAAGACGGAACACATGCCGAATCAGGTAGTGTCGCTCTAGAACCCAAGACTGGTGGAGTGCGTGGAGTTGTTGGTCGTGTAGCTAGTGATGACAAACCAGGTTTTCGCAATTTCAACTATGCCACTCAGTCTAAGCGTAGCCCAGGCTCAACCATTAAACCTTTAGTCGTTTATACACCCGCAGTAGAAGCAGGGTGGGCCTTGAACAAGCAACTGGATAATCATACGATGCAGTACAACAGTTATCAAGTAGACAACTATGCAGGTATTAAGACATCTCCAGAAGTGCCTATGTATCAGGCCTTGGCGGAATCACTCAACCTGCCAGCTGTTGCGACTGTAAATGAATTAGGTATTGACAAAGCTTTTGACGCTGGGGAGAGATTTGGTTTGAATATGGAAAAAGTTGACCGAGTTCTTGGAGTTGCCCTTGGTGGAGGTGTGGAGACGAATCCTCTCCAGATGGCGCAAGTCTATGCAGCCTTTGCCAATGGAGGTCTAATGCCTGAAGCACATTTCATCACTCGTATTGAAAATGCCAGCGGCCAGGTCATCAAGAGTCATAAAAACTCCCAAAAACGAGTGATTGATAAGTCTGTAGCTGATAAAATGACCAGCATGATGCTAGGAACATTTACCAATGGTACAGGAATTAGTTCGTCACCAGCGGATTACGTTATGGCTGGTAAAACAGGTACGACTGAAGCTGTTTTCAACCCGGAATATACCAGTGACCAGTGGGTGATCGGCTATACTCCAGATGTTGTAATCAGCCACTGGCTAGGCTTCCCAACAACAGATGAGAGTCATTATCTAGCAGGTTCGACCTCAAATGGAGCAGCCCATGTCTTTAGAAGTATGGCTAATACCATTTTGCCTTACACTCCAGGTAGCACTTTTACAGTTGAGAATGCTTATAAACAAAATGGGATTGAACCTGAAAATACGAAAAAGCAGGTTGTTGAAAATGAGACAAACCAGTCTGAGGACCCGATAGGAGATATTCGTAGTCGTGCACAAAATCTTGTAGATGAAGCAGGCCGTGCGATTTCAGAAGCTAAGATAAAAGAAAAAGCCCAGACAATATGGGACTCAATCCTTAATCTATTTCGTTAAGAGGCTTGTCAAAGCCTAGGTTTCTTGTTATAATAGATAAGATGGAGGCGTTATGGCACTAAAAAAAGCAAGCCTAGCTTGTGCAGTTTGTGGTTCAAGGAATTACTCAATCAAAATTAGTGGGAACCCCAAGCCAACACGACTAGAAGTAAATAAATTTTGTAAACATTGTGGAAAATATACGACACATAGAGAAACGAGATAGGAGAGAACGATGGGTTTTATTAAGGATATTTTTAAACTTCTTAAAGAAACAACTTGGCCAACTCGCAAAGAAAGCTGGAGAGATTTTCGCTCTATTATGGAATACACAGCCTTCTTTGTGGTCATCATTTACATTTTTGACCAGTTGATTGTTTCAGGTTTGATTCGATTTATTAACATTTTTTAGAAGAAAAGTGGAGAACCTCTGCTAGCTTTCTTCTATATATGTATGAAAGGAAATATCATGGATAGTTTTGACAAGGGATGGTTTGTTCTACAAACTTATTCTGGCTATGAAAATAAGGTAAAAGAAAATCTATTGCAACGTGCGCAAACATATAACATGTTGGATAATATTCTACGTGTTGAGATTCCAACACAAACCGTGCAAGTTGAGAAAAATGGAAAGAAAAAGGAAATTGAAGAGAATCGCTTTCCAGGTTATGTCCTTGTAGAAATGGTCATGACTGATGAAGCATGGTTCGTCGTTCGAAACACACCTAACGTAACAGGATTCGTCGGTTCACACGGTAACAGATCAAAACCAACTCCACTATTGGAACAAGAAATCCGTGATATTCTGGTTTCAATGGGACAAACTGTTCAAGAGTTCGATATTGACGTTGAAGTTGGCCAGACAGTCCGCATCATTGATGGCGCTTTTGCAGACTACACAGGTAAAATTACTGAAATTGATAACAACAAAGTGAAGATGATGATCTCTATGTTTGGTAATGATACGATTGCAGAAGTGAATCTCAACCAAATTGCAGAATTATAACCCCAGAGAGGCTTTGCCTCTCTTTTTATGTGCTGTTGAGGGAGGAAGAAGTATAAAACAGAGGAAGTAGACCCATGGACTCGCGCATTTTGTTAAACTAAATGCAGAAAGGAGAGGTCTATGAATCTAAAAGACTTATATGAAGAAAGCAAGGGAATCGTCCATAAGTGTCGCAAAGATTATCATTTGCATCTGTGGGAGAAAGAGGACTGGGATCAGGAAGGCATGTTATGTCTGTATGAGCTGGTGAGTCGCAACCCAGAGTTACTAGAGGGGGAGCGCCATCAACTATATGTTTGCTTTAAAACAAAATTTAGAAATCGTATCCTAGATTACATCCGTAAACAGGAAAGTCACAAGCGCCGTTTTGACAAAGAACCCTATGAAGAGGTGAGTGAGATTAGCCATCGTCTAGGAGAAAAAGGACTCAGGCTGGACGATTATTATCTCTTTCACGAACTTCTAAAGAATTACAAATCAAAGCAGAGTATGGAAAAACAAGAATTAATAGATCGTCTAATGGGAGGAGAAGTCTTTAGAGGACGTAAAGCTCTTCTGAGAGAACTTTCTCTTATCTTTTCAGAATTTCGGTAAAGAGGTAAAAAAGTCCTTGACAAAGGTAAAAAAG
>CAUVSV010000042.1:0-13058 GCA_963554735.1 Streptococcus oralis | reverse complement strand
AAGAGAAGATTATGTCAAATTATGCCATTATTTTAGCAGCGGGTAAAGGTACTCGCATGAAATCAGATCTTCCAAAGGTACTTCATAAAGTAGCTGGAATTTCGATGTTGGAACATGTTTTTCGTAGTGTTGGTGCTATTCAACCTGAAAAAACAGTTACTGTAGTTGGTCACAAGGCAGAGCTAGTTGAGCAAGTATTAGCCGGTCAGACAGACTTTGTTACCCAATCAGAACAACTAGGAACTGGGCATGCTGTCATGATGGCAGAGCCTATTCTCCAAAATCGTACAGGCCACACCTTGGTTATCGCTGGAGATACTCCTCTGATTACAGGTGAAAGCTTGAAAAACCTCTTGGATTTCCATATCAATCACAAAAATGTGGCGACGATTTTAACAGCTGAAGCGGCAAATCCTTTTGGATACGGTCGTATCGTCCGTAACGATAATGCTGAAGTTCTTCGTATTGTTGAGCAGAAAGATGCCACAGACTTTGAAAAGCAAATTAAGGAAATCAATACAGGAACTTATGTATTTGACAATGAGCGTCTTTTTGAGGCTCTTAAAAACATCAACACCAACAATGCCCAAGGTGAGTACTATATTACTGACGTGATTGGTATTTTCCGTAATGCTGGTGAAAAGGTTGGGGCCTATACTCTCAAGGATTTTGATGAAAGTCTTGGGGTAAATGATCGTGTAGCTCTTGCGACTGCGGAAGCAGTGATGCGTCGCCGTATCAATCAAAAGCACATGGTTAATGGTGTTAGTTTTGTCAATCCAGAAGCAACATACATCGATATTGATGTTGAGATTGCTCCTGAAGTCCAAATCGAATCTAATGTTACCTTGAAAGGTCAAACGAAGATTGGTGCGGAGACTATTTTAACAAATGGAACTTATATCGTAGATAGCACCGTTGGATCTGGAGCCGTGATTACCAACTCTATGATTGAGGAAAGTAGTGTTGCGGACGGTGTAACAGTTGGTCCTTATGCCCATATTCGTCCAGGTTCAAGTCTGGCTGCTCAAGTTCACATTGGAAATTTTGTTGAAGTAAAAGGCTCTTCAATCGGTGAAAATACCAAGGCGGGTCATTTGACTTATATTGGAAATTGTGAAGTGGGTAGCAACGTTAATTTTGGTGCAGGAACTATTACAGTTAACTACGATGGCAAAAATAAATACAAAACTGTCATTGGCAATAATGTCTTTGTTGGCTCAAACTCAACTATTATTGCTCCTGTAGAACTTGGGGATAATTCTCTGGTTGGAGCGGGTTCAACCATTACCAAGAATGTTCCTGCTGATGCCATTGCTATCGGCCGTGGACGTCAGGTCAACAAAGATGAATATGCGACTCGCCTCCCTCATCATCCTAAGAACCAGTAGGAGTTTGTCATGGAATTTGAAGAAAAAACGATTAGTCGGAAGGAAATCTATCAAGGTCCTATTTTCAAACTAGTACAGGATCAGGTGGAGCTACCAGAAGGAAAGGGTACTGCCCAACGTGACTTGATTTTTCACAATGGAGCTGTTTGTGTATTAGCTGTGACAGCCGAGGACAAAATCGTTCTCGTTAAGCAATACCGAAAAGCTATTGAGGCGGTTTCTTATGAGATTCCTGCTGGTAAACTTGAACTTGGTGAAAATGCTGATCCAATGGCGGCGGCCCTTCGTGAATTGGAAGAAGAAGTTGCATACACTGGTAAGTTAGAACTGTTGTACGATTTCTATTCTGCGATTGGATTTTGTAATGAAAAACTAAAACTCTATCTTGCTAGTGATTTGGTCAAGGTGGAAAATCCTCGTCCGCAAGACGATGATGAAACCTTGGAAGTTCTAGAAGTGAGTCTAGAGGAGGCCAAGAACCTGATCCAGTCAGGTCATATCTGTGATGCCAAGACCATTATGGCGATCCAGTACTGGGAACTACAAAAGAAATAGAGGAGAAACCCATGGGAAAACCTTTATTAACAGACGAAATGATTGAACGTGCCAACCGTGGTGAGAAAATATCAGGACCACCTCTTAAAGATGATGAGGAAACAAAGATCCTACCGACGTCTTCACAACATTTTGGTTATTCACGTTCTAGAGACCACGGTTTTAGTCAAGATACCTTAACAATCGAAGTAGAGCCAACGATTCATAAGAGTCGCCGCATTGAGAATACCAAGAGAAATGTTTTTAATTCGAAACTCAATCGTATCTTGTTTGCAGTCATCCTACTTTTGATTTTGTTAATTTTAGCGATGAAACTCTTGTAATTGAAAGGACTTGAAATGAAAATTGGAATCATTGCTGCCATGCCAGAAGAACTCCTATATTTGACTCAGAATTTGGATAAACCTCAAGAAGTCCAAGTCCTCGGAAATACTTACTACACTGGCTCTGTTGGCAATACAGAAGTCGTTCTAGTTCAGAGTGGGATTGGAAAGGTCATGTCGGCTATGAGTGTAGCTATTCTAGCTGACCATTTTCAGGTAGAAGCTATCATCAATACAGGATCAGCAGGTGCTCTTGCCGAAGGGATTGCTGTTGGTGATGTCGTGATTGCAGATAGACTAGCTTACCATGATGTGGATGTGACTGCTTTTGGCTATGCTTATGGACAAATGGCTGGTCAACCTCTTTACTTTGAATCAGATAAAACCTTTGTAGCCAAAATCCAAGAGAATCTATCTCAGTTAGAACAGACCTGGCATCTAGGCTTGATTGCTACAGGAGATAGCTTTATAGCTGGGAATGATAAAATTGCTAGTATCAAATCCCACTTCCCTGATGTTTTAGCAGTTGAAATGGAAGGGGCTGCTATTGCACAAGCGGCTCAGGCTCTTGGTCTACCTTTCCTAGTCATTCGTGCCATGAGTGACAATGCCAATCACGAAGCCTCTATCTCTTTTGATGAATTTATTATCGAAGCTGGACGTCGTTCTGCCCAAGTCTTACTAGCCTTTTTAAAAGCCTTAGATTAAGCAGAAATTTGACAGTTTATCTAGCTTATGATAAGATTTAAATAAAGAAAAGCTAGAAAACGTTTCAGAGGATATTATGAGTATTGAAATGACCGTCAGTGAGATTGCAGAGGTCTTAGGACTATCTCGTCAAGCAATCAACAATCGTGTCAAAGAACTTCCAGAAGAGGACACGAAAAAAAATGACAAAGGTGTAACTGTAGTTACTCGAAGTGGCTTAATTAAGCTAGAGGAAATCTACAAAAAAACGATTTTTGAAGATGAACCAGTCAGTGATGATGTTAAACAACGTGAACTGATGGAAATCTTGGTCGATGAGAAAAATGCTGAAATTCTTCGTTTGTACGAGCAGCTCAAGGCAAAAGACCGCCAGTTATCAGAAAAAGATGAACAGATGCGTATCAAAGACCGCCAGATTGCTGAAAAGGACAAACAGTTGGACCAACAGCAACAGTTAACTCTTCAAGCGATGAAGGATCAAGAAACCTTGAAACTCGAGTTGGACCAAGCAAAAGAAGAAGTCCAAGCAACCAAAAAAGGCTTTTTTGCTCGCCTTTTTGGAGGAAAATAAAGAAGCTGTTTGGGTTACTCACTAACCTAATGGCTTCTTTTATTATTTATAGTTTATTTTGGGTAGTAATTGAGGTAAATAATGGAAAAATTAAGAGATTATATCGCCTTTGATTTGGAATTCAATCAACACGAGGGGGTTACCCATTTAATTCAAGTATCGGCAGTCCGCTTTCAAGATGGACAAGAAAGTGCTGCTTTTGATTCTTATGTTCATACTACAGCACCATTGAAGAGTTTTATCAATGGTTTGACTGGAATCACAGCTGAAACCTTGAAAGATGCGCCAAAAGTAGAACAAGTTTTAAAGGACTTTCAAGCATTTGTTGGCGACATACCTATCGTTGGTTACAATGCAGCTAAGAGTGATTTACCTATTCTCTTGGAGCATGGTATTGATTATCGTGACCAGTATAAGGTTGATCTATATGAGGAGGCTTTTGAACGCCGTAGTTCTGATCTACACGGCATAGCCAATCTTAAATTGCAAACTGTAGCGAATTTTTTAGGCTTTCACGGGAAGTCTCATAACAGTTTAGAAGACGCCCGCATGACGGCGCGTGTTTACGAAGCTTTTTTGGAAGCTGATGACGGAAAACTATTAATAGAAGACCAGAGTAGTTTTTCGATGAATAATCCTTTCGGTGGCTTAGATTTATCCCAATTTTTAGACTAGGAGTGCTTATGAAACCTGAAAAACCTAAGAAGCTAGGTTTTAGGAAGATATACTATAACCTAGATAAGATTTTATTTCTATTTTTCTTGATATTTATGATGGTTGAGTTTGTCTGGCTACCATTGAATTCATGGATTGCTGGCATCCTTCTGAGACAAACAGGTTACTTGTTTATCTCCTACAATAACTTTTGGGCGATTATACAAGGCTCGCCTTTTATCAGTTTAGCCTTTCTCATCTTAATTGCAATCAATCTCCTAGTTGCCTATTTCCAGATTTGTCTTTTGTTTATCGGGGCTCGTCACCTTCTCTATCATGAAAAGAGAACTTTAATTGAGTACAGTAGAAAAGTATTTCACCAGAGCTTTCTATTCGTTAAGCGATTGAGCTTTTGTAAGATGGCCTTTGTCTTTTTTTACATTGCTTTGCTTTTCCCGTTCATCCGTAAGATTTTAAAAATCTACTACCTCAACAAGATTATTATCCCTGATTTTATTGTGAATTATTGGGAAGGTAAGCATTGGCTGGTAGGTCTGATGATCATAGCATCCGCTTGGATCTTTCTCTACATCTCTGTCCGATTTATGTTTGCCCTTCCTAAGATTCTCTTTGAAAGAAAGACCGTAAGAGAAAGTGTGAAATATAGTCTCCAAAAGACAAAGAAAAATGTCCTTTTCTTCTCTTGGCATCTCTTACTCATTATCATAAAAACGTATCTCTTCTTCTTTGGTTTGTTAATTCCTTTGCTTTTTGCGCAAGCAGTGATGGATAATCTAACTCAAAAAGAGTCCTTGATTCTCGGTGTGATTAATTTTGTCTTGATTAAAAATTTCCATTACATGACCCTGACTTATTTCCTAGTGAAGTTTGTTTCCTTCCTTACAGGAGAGGAGTTGGAGATCATGCCAAGGCGAAAGAAAGATCATCTGATGAGATGGGGTGTCATGGGGTGTGCAAGCATCATCTTTGCCATAGAAGGCTACGTTTATCTGGAATCTCCGGATACCAATACACCTTTAGTAATTTCGCACAGAGGAGTAAGTAATAAAAATGGTGTTCAAAATACTGTGCAGTCTTTAGAAAAAACAGCTCAACTAAAACCAGATCTCATCGAAATGGATGTGCAGGAAACGAAAGACGGTCAGTTCGTGATGATGCACGATGCTAACCTCAAAAATTTAACAGGTATTAATGCTACACCGCAAGATTTGACTCTGGATGAATTAACAAATACAGATATTTACGAGAATGGTTATCAAACAAAGATTTCAAGCTTTGATGCCTATTTAGAGCGTGCAAATGCCTTAAATCAAAAATTGCTGATTGAGATTAAGACCAGTAAAAAAGATAGTCCGCAAATGATGGACCATTTCCTCGAAAAGTATGGAGCGACTATCAAGAAATATGGGCATCAGATGCAATCACTAGACTATCATGTGATTGATAAAGTGTTGACTTATGATTCTGAAATTCCAGTTTACTTTATTCTTCCCTATAACAGTATCTTCCCAAGAACCAAGGCAACGGGTTACACTATGGAGTACTCGACTTTGGATGAATACTTTGTCAATAAACTCTGGGCAACTGATCAGAGACTCTATGTTTGGACCGTAAATGGTTCGGAGGCATTTGATAAAGCAGTTCGTCTCGGCGCAGATGGCATGATTACTGATGATCTTGAAATGGTCCAGTCACAAGTCACAACGGCTCAAGACGATCCGGAATATACGGAATTACTCTTAAAGAAAGCAATGGAATTCTTTGATTTCTAAGAAAAAAAAGAGAAACAGATGTTTCTCTTTTTTTGTGGATTAGAAAGGCAATTTTCCAGCGAACGCTCCTAGTTTCTTCTTAGTCGTTTCATCAATTTGTTCAAGTGCTGCGTTAATTGCTTGCGCAGTCATGTCAGAAAGGGTTTCGAGATCTTCTGGATCTACAACTGCTGGGTTGAAGTCAATGCTGACAACTTTTTTGTCTCCAGTTAGGGTTGCTTGGACAAGGTCCTGAGCTGATTTTCCAACAAATTCCATGGCAGCGAGTTCTGCTTGGCTTTGTTCCATTTGTTTTTGAAGTTTTTGAGCTTGGCGCATCATGTTTTGCATGTTCATCATGGCGGTTTACAGTTTCCTTTTTCTATTATTTCCTTTTTATTTTATCAATTTTCGGTGCAAAAGTCTATTATTTGTTTAATTCATTAGATATATGAACTTTTATAATGAGTCCCTTAAACAACTTTTAAGAAATTTACTATGCACACCTGGTATTCTTTGCGAAACAAATAAATTTCATTTAAGTTTTCTTTAAGGATTCTATTATATTCTAAAGAACTCTATGTTAACCGAACGTTAAGCAGAAAATATAGAGGATAACCTAAATTTATTTCTTAATTTGTTATAGTCTTTCCAGATTTAGTAACACATTGTTCACTTTTTACCTTTAATGGTGTGTTGATTAGACTAAATGACGCTCTGTCTTTTTTTCATGATGGAGGCAGATTGTGATATAATAGATAGTAATGAGTTTTTTAGAATAAACTAAAGGAGAATATAAATGATCTATGCAGGAATCCTAGCCGGAGGAACTGGCACACGCATGGGAATCAGTAATTTACCAAAACAATTCTTGGAGTTGGGTGATCGACCTATTTTGATCCACACAATCGAAAAATTTGTTTTGGAACCAAGTATTGAAAAAATTGTAGTTGGAGTTCATGGAGATTGGGTCTCTCATGCTGAGGACTTGGTTGACAAGTATCTTTCTCTTCACAAGGATCGCATCATCATTACCAAGGGTGGTGCTGATCGAAATACCAGTATCGAGAAGATTATAGAAGCCATTAATGCCTATCGTCCAATCACTCCAGAAGATATCGTGGTTACCCACGACTCTGTTCGTCCATTTATCACACTTCGCATGATTCAGGACAATATCAAACTGGCGCAAAATCATGATGCGGTTGACACAGTAGTAGAAGCAGTTGATACCATTGTTGAAAGTACTAATGGTCAGTTTATCACTGATATTCCAAATCGTGCTCACCTCTATCAAGGTCAAACACCTCAGACTTTCCGTTGCAAGGATTTCATGGATTTGTATGGTTCCCTATCTGACCAAGAAAAGGAAATCCTGACGGATGCATGTAAGATTTTTGTTATCAAAGGGAAGGATGTTGCTCTAGCTAAAGGGGAATATTCAAATCTTAAAATCACAACTGTGACAGACTTGAAAATCGCGAAAAGCATGATTGAGAAAGACTAAGGCTATGATTAATCAAATTTATCAACTGACCAAACCAAAGTTTATCAATGTAAAATACCAAGAAGAGGACATTGATCAAGAGAATCACATCCTTATTCGTCCAAATTATATGGCGGTTTGTCATGCGGATCAACGTTACTATCAAGGGAAGCGTGATCCAAAAATATTGGCTAAAAAGCTTCCTATGGCGATGATTCACGAGTCTTGTGGAACTGTTATCTCAGATCCAACTGGGACTTATGAAGTCGGTCAAAAGGTAGTTATGATTCCCAATCAACCGCCTATGCAGAGTGACAAGGAGTTCTACGAGAACTACATGACCGGAACCTATTTCCTATCAAGTGGTTATGATGGCTTTATGAGAGAATTTGTCTCCCTTCCAAAAGATCGTGTTGTGTCTTATAATGACATTGAGGACACAGTTGCAGCCATTACTGAGTTTGTGAGTGTTGGTATGCATGCCATGGATCGTTTCTTGCATCTCGCTCATAGTAAGCGAGAGCGTATCGCTGTTATCGGAGATGGTAGTTTGGCCTTTGTTGTTGCAAATATTATCAATTATACCTTGCCAGAAGCAGAGATTATCGTCTTTGGTCGCCATTGGGAAAAACTAGAGCTCTTCTCTTTTGCAAAAGAGTGCTACATTACTGATAATATACCAGAGGATTTGACCTTTGATCATGGATTTGAGTGTTGCGGTGGTGATGGTACAGGTCCAGCTATCAATGACTTGATTCGTTATAGTCGCCCACAGGGAACGATTCTCATGATGGGAGTGAGCGAATACAAGGTTAATATCAATACACGAGATGCTTTGGAAAAAGGATTGTTATTAGTGGGATCGTCTCGTTCAGGACGCGTCGATTTTGAGAAGGCCATTCAAATGATGGAAGTCAAAAAGTTTGCGAATCGTCTGAAGAATATCCTTTATGTTGAAGAGCCTGTGAGAGAAATCAAGGACATTCATCGTGTCTTTGCTACAGACCTTAATACTGCTTTCAAAACAGTATTTAAGTGGGAAGTGTAGAAGATGGAGGTTAATTGTGGAGAAACTCATCAAAGAAAAAATTTCTTCTTTACTATCTGATAAAGAGGAAGTACTCAGTGTTGAACAGCTGGGAGGTATGACCAACCAAAACTATTTGGTTAAAACAACCAACAAACAGTATATTGTGAAATTTTTTGGTAAAGGGACTGAAAAACTCATCAATCGTCAAAATGAAAAGTACAATCTTGAACTTTTAGAGGATTTAGATTTAGATGTCAAAAATTATCTCTTTGATATTGAGTCAGGGATCAAAGTAAATGAGTACATCGAATCAGCAGTAACTCTTGATTCAACATCAATCAAGTCCAAGTTTGAAAAGATTGCACCAATTTTACAAACCATTCACGCTTCAGGGAAAGAATTACGAGGAGAGTTTGCTCCTTTTGAGGAAATCAGCAAATATGAATCCTTGATTGAGGGACCTATCCCTTATGAAAACTATGAAGCTGTAAGAAAAGATGTATTTTCACTAGAAAAGAGATTGGCTGATTTGGGTGTTGATAGAAAGTCCTGTCACATCGATTTGGTACCAGAAAACTTTATCGAGTCACCACAAGGTCGTTTGTATTTGATTGACTGGGAATACTCTTCTATGAATGACCCGATGTGGGATTTGGCAGCTCTTTTCTTAGAGTCTGAATTTACAAAGCAAGAGGAAGATGATTTCCTTTCCTACTATGAAAGTGACAAAACGCCTGTATCACGTGAGAAAATTCGTATCTATAAAATCTTGCAAGATACTATCTGGAGTTTGTGGACAGTGTACAAAGAAGCTCAAGGGGCTGATTTTGGAGATTACGGTGTCAATCGTTACCAAAGAGCTGTCGAAGGTTTGACTTATTATGGAGGTTAGGATGAAGAATAAAAATGGTGTTTCCTTTGGTCTGCTCTCTGGAATTTTCTGGGGATTAGGTCTAACGATTAGTGCTTATATCTTTTCAATTTTTACAAATCTTTCGCCTTTTGTGGTGGCTGCCGCTCATGATTTCTTGAGTATCTTTATCTTGTTAGCTTTTCTTTTGGTAAAAGAAAGAAAAGTTCGTCTCTCGATTTTCTTAAATATTCGAAATGTAAGTGTAATTATCGGAGCTTTACTAGCAGGACCAATAGGTATGCAGGCCAATCTTTATGCGGTTAAATATATCGGTAGTTCACTAGCTTCATCTGTATCAGCTATTTACCCAGCAGTTTCAGTTTTGCTAGCCTTCTTCATTTTGAAACACAAGGTTTCAAAGAATACAGTATTCGGTGTTTTCTTGATTATTGCAGCGATCATTGCTCAAACCTACAAGGTTGAACAAGTAAACTCGTTTTACATTGGAATTCTTTGCGCCCTTGTCTGTGCCATTGCCTGGGGGAGTGAAAGTGTTCTCAGTTCCTATGCTATGGAAAGCGATTTAAGTGAAATTGAAGCCTTGTTAATCCGACAAGTAACCTCATTCTTGTCCTATCTTGTGATTGTGCTCTTTTCACACCATTCATTTGCAGAAGTGGCAGATGGGCAGTTAGTAGGTCTCTTGCTTGTCTTTGCGGCCTTTAACATGATTTCCTACTTAGCTTATTATATCGCCATTAATCGTTTGCAACCTGCGAAAGCGACAGGTTTGAATGTGAGCTATGTAGTTTGGACTGTCTTATTTGCAGTTATTTTCTTGGGTGCACCGTTAGATATGCTGACAATCATCACTTCACTTATTGTTATGGCTGGTGTTTATATTATTATTAAAGAATAAAGGAGATTCGTGTGAAAGCGATTATTTTAGCAGCGGGCTTAGGAACTCGTCTGCGCCCTATGACTGAAAATACCCCAAAAGCTTTGGTTAAGGTTAATCAAAAACCCTTGGTAGAATACCAAATCGAGTTTTTGAAAGAGAGAGGAATTGATGAGATTATCATCGTTGTCGGTTACCTCAAAGAACAATTTGACTACCTAAAAGAAAAATATGGTGTTCGTTTAGTCTTTAACGACAAGTATGCTGATTACAATAACTTTTACTCACTTTATCTAGTAAAAGAAGATTTGGCAAACAGCTACGTCATCGATGCAGATAACTATCTTTTCAAAAATATGTTTCGAAACGATCTTAAACGTTCTACCTATTTTAGCGTTTATCGTGAAGACTGTACCAACGAGTGGTTCTTGGTTTACGGTGATGACTACAAGGTTCAAGACATTATTGTTGACAGCAAAGCTGGTCGCATTCTGAGTGGAGTTTCATTCTGGGATGCACCAACAGCAGAGAAGATTGTTGGCTTTATTGACAAAGCTTACGAAAATGGTGAATTTGTTGATCTCTACTGGGACAACATGGTTAAGGATAATATCAAAGAATTGGATGTCTATGTCGAAGAATTAGAAGGAAATAGCATCTATGAAATTGATAGTGTAAAAGATTACCATAAGTTAGAAGAGATTTTATCTACTATTAAGTAAGGAAAGAGAAGAAGGCTTGGGCCTTCTTTTTTTGTGGATTTTATAACAAGAATGTTTGATATTGATTGTATTCTTTAAATGAAACAAAAATTACAAAAAAATGAACAAAATAAAACAAAAATTATTGACAACGATTTCATATAGTGTTATACTTATTACATAAAAGATAATTGAAAGAAGGGAAAATGTTATGGGATTAGATCATTTCTTTGACAAAAACCTGGTGTTTTGCTTAGAAGCGGATAATCAAGAACAACTCTTTGATCAGGTAGCAAGCTTGTTGGAAGAACGAGAAATTGTCACTCCAACTTATCGTGAAGCCTTGATCACGCGTGAAAAGTCATTTCCAACTGGTTTAGATATGGAATTTCTAGGAAAGGATTTGCCAAATGTGGCAATCCCTCATACAGATATTGTTCATAATCTAGCTGAGAAGGTGGTGGTTGTTCGATTAGAAAAACCAGTAACTTTTCACAATATGATAGCTCCTGATAAGGAAGTAGAAGTATCCCTACTCTTCTTTATCATTAACAACTCAAGTTCAAGTCAAACAAATATTCTGGCTCAGTTGATGGACTTTTTCACAGGAAATGGACATCTGGAAGATCTATCAAAAATTTCCGAACCAGAAAAACTTTATGCTTATATTGCTGAAGCAACAGCTTAATCTTGTCTATTAAAATATAAAATCGGAGGAAATCCAAATGATTAAAATTCTTGCTGCCTGCGGTGCAGGTGTTAACTCAAGTCACCAAATTAAAAGTGCTCTAGAAGAAGAACTTTCAAACCGTGGTTATGACGTTCACTGTGATGCAGTCATGGTCAAAGATGTAAACGAAGACCTTATTAAGGGCTACGATATCTTTACACCAATCGCCGCAACTGACCTTGGTTTTGAACCAGGTATTCCAGTAATTGAAGCTGGACCAATCTTGTTCCGTATTCCAGCGATGAGCGCACCAGTATTTGACAATATTGAAGCAGCTATCAAAGAACATGGACTAAGCTAATTTATTCTTTATCTTGTTAACATTCATATAACTAAAAAAACGGGAGGAACTATTATGGATGTCATTATCAATCTGGCCAACGATATCTTCAAACCTATCTTGGATATGGGTGGACCAATCATCATGCTGATCATTTTGACAGTATTGGCTCTACTTTTTGGAGTGAAATTCTCCAAAGCGCTTGAAGGTGGTATTAAACTTGCCATCGCTCTTACTGGTATCGGTGCTATCATCGGTATGCTCAATGGAGCTTTCTCAGAATCACTTAAAAAATTCGTTGAAAACACTGGTATCCATTTGAACATCACTGACGTTGGTTGGGCACCACTTGCTACAATCACTTGGGGATCTGCTTGGACACTTTACTTCTTGCTTGTAATGTTGATTGTCAACGTTGTGATGCTTGCAATGAAGAAAACAGATACACTTGACGTCGATATCTTCGATATCTGGCACTTGTCAATCACTGGTCTTTTGATCAAATGGTACGCAGACAACAACGGTGTAAGCCAAGGGGTTTCACTCTTCATCGCAACTGCAGCAGTTGTCCTTGTAGGTATTTTGAAAATCATCAACTCTGACCTGATGAAACCAACATTCGACGACCTTCTTAATGCACCAAGTTCATCACCAATGACTTCAACACACATGAACTACATGATGAACCCAGTTATCATGGTTTTGGATAAGATTTTTGAAAAATTCTTCCCAGGTCTTGATAAATATGACTTTGATGCTGCTAAATTGAACAAAAAAATCGGTTTCTGGGGATCTAAATTCTTCATCGGTTTCATCCTTGGTATTGTTATCGGTTTTATGGGTACTCCACAACCTGTTGAAGGACTTAAAGATGCTGCAAACTGGCAAGAAGTTATTAAAGGTTGGTTGTCTCTTGGTTTGACAGCCGGTGTAGCTTTGGAACTCTTCTCACTTATCGGATCTTGGTTCATCGCAGCCGTAGAACCACTTTCACAAGGTATTACAAACGTTGCTACTAAACGTCTTCAAGGACGTAAATTCAACATCGGTCTTGACTGGCCTTTCATCGCTGGTCGTGCTGAAATCTGGGCTTGTGCTAACGTACT
>CAUVSV010000041.1:0-13357 GCA_963554735.1 Streptococcus oralis | reverse complement strand
CGCCAGACATGCATTTCTTTGTCTATGAGAGTTACATGGTCTTTGACCACAAGAAAGAAAAAATTCATGTCATAGAGGATGCTCTATACAGCGAGCGTAGTCAAGAAGACTTGGAAAAAGCCTTGAACCAAGTGCTAGAGGAGTTACGCATCCCTGCTCCAAATGAATTTGAAGACTTGGATTTATCTCCGCTAGACTTCAAACCGCATATCGCTCCTCAGAAGTTTGAGCAAATGGTGGAAACCGCTCGTGACTTGATTCGTAATGGTGATATGTTCCAATGCGTACTTAGCCAGCGCTTCTCAGCAGAAGTTACTGGAAATCCATTTGACTTCTACAGAAATCTCCGCGTGACCAATCCATCTAATTACCTCTATTTCTATGACTTTGGGGATTATCAAATCATCGGTGCCAGTCCAGAAAGTTTGGTTTCTGTCAAAAATGGCATCGTGACAACCAATCCGATTGCAGGTACGCGACCAAGAGGAGCTACGGATGAAGAGGACAAGGCCTTGGCGACAGACCTCCTGTCTGATGAGAAGGAAACAGCAGAACATCGAATGTTAGTAGACTTGGGACGCAATGATATCGGTCGTATCTCTGAAACGGCAAGTGTTCAAGTTACCAAATATATGGAAGTGGAGCTCTTCCGTTATGTTATGCATTTGACCAGCGTGGTCAAGGGGCGTTTACTTCCAGAACTCACTGCCATGGATGCCTTGAAATCAACACTTCCAGCTGGAACAGTTTCAGGAGCACCAAAGATTCGGGCCATGAGACGCATCTATGAACTGGAGACGGAAA
Organism: Streptococcus oralis; assembly: GCA_963554735.1. Taxonomy (GTDB): domain Bacteria; phylum Bacillota; class Bacilli; order Lactobacillales; family Streptococcaceae; genus Streptococcus; species Streptococcus oralis_CX. Next base: position 12,553 of record CAUVSV010000041.1, on the reverse strand, counting down.
AACGAGGCGTATACGCAGGAGCAATCGGCTACTTGTCTGCGACGGGTGATATGGATTTCGCCATTGCCATCCGAACTATGATTCTCAAAAATCAAACAGCCTATGTGCAGGCTGGGGCAGGGATTGTCTATGACTCTATCGCCCAAAACGAATACCAAGAAACCATTAACAAGGCTAAATCTATGACTAGAATTGGAGAACTAAGACCATGATTTTATTGATTGATAACTATGATTCTTTTACCTATAACTTGGCGCAATACATTGGGAATTTTGCAGAAGTGCAGGTCTTGAGAAATGATGATCCCAAGCTGTATGAAGAAGCTGAAAAAGCAGATGGTCTGGTCTTTTCTCCTGGTCCTGGTTGGCCAGTTGATGCTGGAAAGATGGAAGATATGATTCGTGATTTTGCCGGCAAGAAACCGATTCTAGGGATTTGCTTGGGCCACCAAGCCATCGCAGAAGTCTTTGGTGGGAAGCTAGGCTTGGCTCCAAAAGTCATGCATGGGAAACAGAGCAATATCAGCTTTGAAGCGCCATCTGTTTTGTATCAAGGCATCGAGGATGGCCGTGCGGTCATGCGTTACCACAGTATTTTGATTGAAGAAATGCCAGAAGACTTTGAAGTGACAGCTCGTTCGACTGATGATCAGGCCATTATGGGAATTCAACACAAAAACCTACCGATTTATGGCTTCCAGTACCATCCAGAAAGTATCGGAACGCCTGATGGCTTGTCTTCTATTCGGAATTTTATCGAGAATGTTGTAAAGTGAGGAAACTAGGATGAAAGAGATTATTGAAAAACTAGCAAAATTTGAAAATTTATCAGGTGTGGAAATGACGGATGTCATCGAGCGTATCGTAACTGGGCGTGTAACCGAAGCTCAGATTGCTTCTCTCCTCTTGGCCCTTAAGATGAAGGGGGAAACACCTGAAGAGCGCACAGCCATTGCACAAGTAATGAGAGGGCATGCCCAACACATTCCAACTGAAATCCATGATGCAATGGACAACTGTGGTACAGGTGGAGACAAGTCCTTCAGCTTTAACATTTCAACAACTGCAGCCTTTGTCTTGGCTGGCGGCGGCATTCATATGGCCAAGCACGGTAACCGTTCGATTTCTTCTAAATCGGGTTCGGCAGATGTCCTTCAAGCATTAGGCATCAATCTTGACCTCAAACCAGCTGAACTAGGTAAGGTTTTCGATAAAACTGGAATCGTCTTTCTCTTTGCTAAAAATATGCACCCAGCTATGAAGTACATCATGCCCGCTCGTTTGGAGTTGGGAATTCCAACGATTATGAATTTGACTGGTCCACTAATTCATCCAATGGCCTTGGAAACACAGTTGCTTGGTATTAGTCGTCCAGAACTGCTAGAAAGTACAGCTCAGGTATTGAAAAATATGGGTCGCAAACGTGCTATCGTAGTTGCTGGACCAGAAGGGCTTGATGAAGCTGGCTTGAACGGAACAACCAATATTGCTCTTCTTGAAAATGGCGAAATCACCTTGTCAAGCTTCACTCCAGAAGATTTGGGGATGGAATGCTACGCTATTGAAGATATTCGTGGAGGCAATGCTCAGGAAAATGCAGAAATTTTGCTCAGCGTTCTTCAAAACGAACCAAGTCCATTCTTGGAAACGACAGTTTTAAATGCTGGTCTTGGTTTCTATGCCAATGGTAAGGTAGCTAGTATCAAGGAAGGAGTTGCCTTGGCTCGTCAAGTGATTGCTAGTGGCAAGGCCCTTGAAAAACTCAGACTGTTACAGGAGTACCAAAAATGAGTCAGGAATTTTTAGCACGAATCTTGGAGCAGAAGGCGCGTGAAGTCGAGCAAATGGAGCTGGAGCAAATCCAGCCCTTGCGCCAGACTTATCGCTTAGCTGACTATTTAAAACAACATCAAGACCGTTTACAGGTAATCGCTGAGGTCAAGAAGGCTAGCCCTAGTCTGGGAGATATCAATCTCAATGTGGATATTGTGCAACAGGCCCAGACTTATGAAGCGAACGGCGCAGTGATGATTTCGGTTTTGACAGATGAAGTTTTCTTTAAAGGGCATTTGGATTATTTACGTGAGATCTCCAGTCAGGTAAACATTCCAACGCTCAACAAGGACTTTATCATCGATGAAAAGCAAATCGTCCGAGCTCGGAATGCAGGGGCGACAGTCATCCTGCTCATCGTGGTAGCCTTGTCAGAAGAACGCCTCAAGGAACTGTATGACTACGCGACAGAGTTAGGTCTGGAAGTCTTGGTGGAGACTCACAATCTAGCTGAACTAGAGGTAGCCCACAGACTTGGTGCTGAGATTATTGGGGTTAATAACCGCAACTTGACCACCTTTGAGGTCGATTTGCAGACCAGTGTAGACTTGGCCCAGCACTTTGAGGAAGGTCGCTATTACATTTCTGAATCTGCCATTTTCACAGGGCAGGATGCGGAACGTGTAGCACCATACTTTAACGGAGTTTTGGTGGGAACAGCTCTCATGCAGGCAGAAGATGTAGCCCAGAGAATCAAGGAGTTGCAGATTGACAAAGGTTAAAATTTGTGGACTGTCGACCAAAGAAGCGGTAGAGACAGCCGTATCAGCAGGGGCGGACTACATCGGTTTTGTCTTCGCACCCAGTAAAAGACAGGTGACCTTGGAAGAGGCTGCTGAGCTGGCAAAGCTCATTCCTACTAATGTTAAAAAGGTTGGTGTATTTGTTTCACCAAGTCGAGCAGAATTGCTAGAAGCGATTGAAAAAGTTGGCTTGGACTTGGTTCAAGTTCATGGTCAGGTAGCAGATGATTTGTTTGAGGATTTGCCTTGTGCCAGCATTCAGGCGGTTCAGGTAGATGGAAATGGTCATGTCTCCAATTCTCAGGCAGATTATCTACTCTTTGATGCTCCTGTAGCAGGGAGTGGACAGACCTTTGACTGGGGTCAACTAGATACGGCAGAACTAGCTCAGCCTTTCTTTATCGCAGGTGGACTTAATGAAGATAATGTAGTAAAAGCAATTCAACATTTTACTCCCTATGCAGTAGATGTATCAAGCGGAGTGGAGACAGATGGACAAAAAGATCATGAAAAGATTAGAAGATTTATAGAGAGGGTAAAGCATGGCATATAAAGAACCAAATAAAGATGGATTTTACGGAAAATTCGGTGGACGTTTCGTCCCAGAAACATTGATGACAGCAGTTTTGGAGTTGGAAAAAGCCTACCGTGAAAGTCAGGCAGACCCAAGTTTCCAAGAGGAATTAAACCAACTCTTACGTCAGTATGTAGGACGTGAAACGCCTCTTTACTATGCAAAAAACTTGACCCAGCATATCGGTGGCGCCAAGATCTATCTCAAACGGGAAGACCTCAACCATACAGGGGCCCACAAGATTAACAATGCCTTGGGACAAGTCTTACTTGCTAAACGCATGGGCAAAAATAAAATTATCGCTGAAACAGGTGCTGGTCAGCACGGTGTGGCAACTGCAACAGCTGCAGCCCTCTTTAATATGGAATGCACCATCTACATGGGTGAGGAAGATGTCAAACGCCAAGCCCTTAATGTCTTCCGTATGGAGCTTTTGGGAGCCAAGGTTGAGGCTGTGACTGATGGTTCGCGCGTGCTCAAGGATGCGGTTAATGCAGCCCTTCGTTCATGGGTAGCAAATATCGATGATACCCACTATATCCTTGGTTCTGCCTTGGGCCCTCATCCATTCCCAGAAATTGTTCGTGACTTCCAAAGTGTGATTGGTCGAGAAGCTAAACAACAGTACCGTGACTTGACAGGTCAAGATCTGCCAGATGCTCTAGTAGCTTGTGTTGGTGGTGGTTCTAATGCTATTGGGCTCTTCCATCCATTTGTAGAAGATGAGTCAGTTGCTATGTATGGAGCTGAAGCAGCAGGACTTGGTGTGGATACAGAGCACCACGCAGCTACCTTGACCAAGGGTCGTCCGGGTGTCCTTCACGGTTCCCTTATGGATGTACTCCAAGATGCCCATGGTCAAATTCTTGAAGCCTTCTCTATCTCAGCAGGTTTGGACTATCCTGGTATCGGTCCAGAACATTCCCACTACCACGATATCAAACGTGCCAGCTATGTTCCTGTGACAGACGAGGAAGCCTTGGAAGGATTTCAACTCTTGTCTCGTGTGGAAGGGATTATCCCGGCCTTGGAATCAAGCCATGCTATCGCCTTTGCGGTGAAATTGGCCAAAGAACTGGGACCAGACAAATCTATGATTGTCTGTCTATCAGGTCGTGGGGACAAGGATGTGGTTCAAGTCAAAGACCGCTTGGAAGCAGACGCAGCAAAGAAGGGAGAAGTTCATGCCTAAGACATTAACAGAAAAATTAAAGGCTATAAAAGCAGCAGGAAAAGGAATTTTCGTTCCCTATATCATGGCTGGGGACCATGAGAAAGGTTTGGATGGTCTCGCTGAAACAATCCACTTTTTAGAAGATTTGGGTGTTTCAGCTATTGAAGTGGGTATTCCCTTTTCAGACCCTGTTGCAGATGGACCTGTGATCGAAGAAGCAGGCTTGCGTAGTCTAGCTCACGGGACTTCTACCCAGGCTTTGGTTGAAACCTTGAAAACCATTCAAACAGAAGTTCCGCTTGTCATCATGACCTACTTCAACCCTCTCTTTCAGTACGGTGTGGAGAAATTTGTCAAAGATTTGGCAGATACAGCAGTTAAGGGCTTGATTATTCCAGACCTGCCTCATGAACATGCCAACTTTGTGGAGCCTTTTTTGGCAGATACAGACATTGCCTTGATTCCCCTAGTTAGTTTGACGACAGGACTCGACCGTCAAAAAGAGTTGATTGCAGGGGCAGAAGGCTTTGTCTATGCCGTTGCTATCAATGGAGTGACAGGGAAATCAGGCAATTACCGTGCAGACTTGGACAAGCACTTGGCACAATTGCATCAAGTAGCTGACATCCCAGTTTTGACAGGTTTTGGCGTATCTAGTCAAGCCGATGTCGAACGTTTTAATGCAGTGTCAGATGGTGTTATCGTTGGTTCGAAAATTGTAAAAGCTCTCCATGAAGGAGAGCCGATTCAGGACTTTATCAAACAAGCAGTAGCTTACCAAAAATAATCAAACAAACAGCAAGTAAGAGGAAAGGCACAAAAGGAAGTCTTTCCTTTTTCTTTTGAGGGTATAAGTTCATGAATGACAGTTGAATATTAGTTTGGGTATTGCTTATGAATGGTATCTATATAGTTGGTGAAATGTTTCAGGAAATGCTTAGGAGATATAACAGTGATGTATTTTCCAAAAGCAAGCAAGGTATTGTATCCCCAATCATTGTCGTTTAACGGATAAGTAATCTCGTAAATATCGCTATTAATAGGTTTTATGGCATTATAGCCTAAGAGTTCTACAAATCGATCAAGAACAATTTTCTGGACATGCAGGATGACAGGTACTTTGTTTTCGTTCATCCAAGCACCACCATCATAGGGAAGTGGTGTAAAATGTCTTTTTGAAAAAGTATCGGAGAGAGTAAGTTTACTAATTCTAGCAACTTTAAAAACAGAAAAACGCGCTTTATCAGTATCGTAGGCATCCATATACCAACTTCGGTCCTTATAGACAATACGGTAAGGCTCACAATTTTTTTGACTCACCAGTCCTTGTGAATTAATATAGGAAAATTTTATTTTTACTCTACCTCTGATAGCTTCCAATAACTTAAAAATCAAAGTTCGTATTTCCAAGTTCCCTTGAGATAGAGATAAATCAATTTCGAAATCAGAGTATGTATTGGTAGCATTTAATTTCAATATAGCATTGAAAGTAGAGGCATCTTCCAATACTTGATAACGGCTTTTTAAACCAGATTCGATCGAAAGCCTTTCGGATTGGGTCAGGGGAGGTTTATCAGTTTGGAAGTCTTCCATAAGAAAAATGCCTCCATTTTTTCCTTTCATTACATAGAGAGGAATGCCTGCAAGAGATAAATCATCAATATCTCTCATAATAGTTCGTGTGCTGACTTTAAAAAGTTCTGATAATTCTTTAGCTGTTGTTTTTCGTTTATTTACTAAATGAGAAATAATCCCCATTTGACGGTCAATTTTCATAATTTTCTCCTTAAATATGACAGATAGTTGTCATATTACCTTTGTTATGATTATACCATAAAGAAAGGAGTTCATATAATGAAACATCAAACTAAACCATCGTTTACCTTAGTTGGCAAGAGTATTTTGATAGAAGGAACTACAGTTCATGAACATCACTATTCTAAAGAGAAAACGGCACTCTATACTCAGTTATTTAAAGAAGGAATGCTAGGAAAATTGATGCCCCATTCCATAGATAAAAGAGGCTATGCTTTGATAGTTCCTCATAAAGATGGTATACAATACTACGCAGGAGTTGCGGCAAATAATGCTGTGGCAGGTTACGAAAGCATTCTTGTCCCAGAGAAAGATTATTTAGTAAGCTCAGCCAGTGGTGATAAATCAAGACTCTTGTTTGATAAATTGGAGGATAACTTTTTTGAGGGAGAATATAGTTCGCTTTACAATGATGGAATTATCTTAGAAATACTTTTAAACGGTAATCCCATGGATGCAGAAGTTGAGCTTTGGGTTCCCAATTCAACAAACTAATAAGAACTGATAGAAAATTATTATAGTTGCAGCAAGTAAGAGGAAAGGCACGAAAGGAAGTCTTTCCTTTTTCTTTTGCAGGAGAAAGGCCAGAATGCCTGCCGCAGAAGCGAACTGAATCAAGATGAGTAATTCTGTCACACTAAAAACGAGAGCACAAGAAGCCAGAAAGAGAAAATCCCCTGCGCCCATGCGGATATCGATAAAATGAGCCAAAATTCCAAGGATAAGAAAGAAGACCATAACCAGATTCCAGCCAGAGCAGGCCATGAGGATTAGGTGGAAAGTTAGCCAAACCATTAAGGGATATTCCTGATGGCGAAAGTCGTAGATGCCCAAGGTCAAGCCAGCAGTGATTAGGATGACTTGGCCCAAGGAAATCCAGCCCCAAGACCAAGCTAGAAAGAGGATTCCTAATCCTAGTTCAAAGAGGGCATACCAGAACGGATAGCGAATCTTGCAGTAGCGACAGCGAAAGCGATTAAATACCTGCGAGAGGATAGGAATCAAATCCAACGGACGCAAGCGAGTCTGACAGGAATTACAGTGACTAGCTGGTCGGATAATGGATTGCTCAGGAAAACGGTCAATGACCAAACCCAAGAAAGAAGCGAGAATGCTCCCGACAAGAAAAAAATAAAGATCAATCATACTTATCTATTCGTAAAAAATAGGAGAAGTAGTATAATGGAGAAACATAGATAAGATGGTGAGGTCAAGATGATGATTCGTTTTGAAGAAAATGTGAGCACAGAAAATGCTCAGCACGTATGCCAATGGTCCAACTCCCTTGGCAAATCCTTTCAAGAACAATGGATGGGAACAATGATTCCTTTTCCCTTAACAATTCAAGTCTTGCAAGATTTGGAAGGAATCTTTTCAATCTTTGATGGACAAGAGTTTGTGGGGCTTATCCAGAAAATCAGGCTAGAAGACAGGAATCTTCATATCGGGAGATTTTTTATCAACCCCCAGAAACAGGGGCAGGGCTTAGGTAGTCAGGCTTTAAGGAATTTTGTTAGTTTGGCCTTTAAAAATGAAGACATTGATACTGTCTCTCTAAATGTCTACGAGGCAAATCAAACAGCTTACAATCTTTACCAAAAAGCAGGATTTGAAATCGTTCAAATGGTTGAAGTACCTATACGAAAATACATCATGAAAAAATGTAAATAGAAGTTACTTGGGGCTAGAGTCTCAAGGATATCCGAGGATAAGGCAGTTACCTTTTAAAGTTGGAAACAAGATTATTATGATTTCTTAGGTAGAGGAGATAAACATGTTGAGACTTAGAAAAATACTAATCGTGATTGGATCTGTAATTGCCTTAGCTACTGGTTTGAATCTTTATTTTCAGTATCAAAACCACCAAGAACATATGCAATTAAAGGCTTCCTTTGAAGAGAGGGACAATATAACCGTCTTACAATATTTAACAGCATCAGGAAAATATGCGTCTGACATGCGAAAAGCTGGCTATATTATTCCTCCCGATGGGGCTATTCGATTGGATGGAGGAATTGACTCCATAGAGATAAAAGGAGACATTGATTTGAAAATATTGAATCCTGGACGGGATGAAGTCACTGTTTTATTTGAAACAATAGTAAATGAGGAAAAAATAAATGCCTACTATATTTTAGATAATCAATTAACCCTAAAACGTAGTTACTATTCTCATATTAATAATCAAAAAAAAGAAAGTGTGAACATCTCTCAAACGGAAGAAGAACGCCTATTAAACATTGTTCAAAAAGAGCTTGAGACTTTCATGGAAAAGATGTATCAGACTTTGTATGGTTGATGTTACCAGTGAGAAATGGAAGCGAGACTCTGTTCAGGATGTCAACGATGATAAGAAAAGGGGAAAAGAATGTTTACAGAATTGCTCTTTATTGTCTCTTTTGTATTACTTTTACGTTTGTTTAAAAGTAGGCGCTCACGAATGATTATAGGAGTCTTGTATAGTTTGCTGCTAGTCTGGTTTGTCTTTTCCGTTTTGAACTATGGCAAATACACTCTTCAACCAGGTCAATCCGTCAACTTAAGAGTAAATCCCAGAACACAAGATTTGGAATACTATTCAATCTTCATCTTGAAGAAAAACGATTCAAGTAAAATTAAATTAACTGGCTCAAGTGTTTGGAGTGAAAGAAACGGCGATGTTTACTATGAAGTAGAGGAACAAAAGATTATAAAAAGCCATGGTTTCGATGAGGAGGATGAAGAACTTCCAAACAAGCAAGCAGATATTTATTTAGAAAAAGATGGAGTAGTTGTGAGTTACCAAGGTGAAAAAGTGTTTGATGCCACCAATAACAATCCCTACACGATAACCATTACCAATGTAGACAACCAACCAGCCCAATTTGAAGCTCAGGTGGTGGATAAGTAAGTCTAGTAGCGTATAAACGTTTCAATTCAATAAAAAACATATTATTTTAAGTAAACAAAAAAGCCTTGATTCCAAGGCTTTTCCTGTTAAGAATCTTTTTTAGCGAAAATTGGGAAGCGTGTTTAGAATCCGATCTACAAAAAAAGAGGACATTTACGGTCCTCTTTTTGACTACTATAATGAAAAGGTCAATTAACGTTTAGCCTTATTTTTCATCTTTGTGAAGCATGTTTTTCACACCTTCAATAGCGCCTTCGACAGCATCTTTTGCATCTTCAGCAACTTCTTTTACTTTAGAAACAACTTTTTCAGCTGTTCCTTCTTTTTCCATTTTTTCATCGCCGATCATTTTGCCGACACCTTCTTTAATGGAACCTTTTGCTTGGTTTAATTTTTCTTCTGTTGACATGATTCTGCCTCCTTTAAATTGATTGATTTTGATTAGATGAATTAGTGTACGCGAGCATTTTCCTTTGTTTCGCCTTTAACGGCTTCAACACCTTCGCCTACTTTTTCTTGAACAGCAGCTACACCTGAACCGATACCAGATTTCACTTTTTCAAATTGTTCTGAAGCAAATTCTCCTGTTGAAGAAGCCACGTCAGTTACTCGGTCTTGGAGGCTAACTGAATCTGCTTCATGCTGTTCCTTCGTTTTGATATCAACAACATTCACATTGACTTCAACTACTTCTAGATCAGTCATTTTTGTAACTTGTGATACGACAACATCTTTGATTTCTTTGTACAAAGCAGGGACATTCTTTTGGTATTCAACAACAATGTTCAAATCAACTGCAACTTGTTCTTTCCCAACTTCAACATTGACACCATGAGTGACATTATCTGTATTGATAATTTTTTCTGTTAGATTAGAGAAGAATCCTCCATCCACATCCAAAAGTCCAGGTACTTTTTCAAGTGAAAGACCAATGATTTTTTGGATTACTTTGTCTTCATAAGTGAGTTCCCCTTTAACATCTTGAGAAACAACAGCAACATCTTTTTTTTCTACATTTTTATCTACGTTTGACATACGAGACTCCTTTATTTATTTAAATATTTTTCCTTAACATAGTATCCTGCAAATGCTCCTAGGGCTCCACAAATAAGTACAAATAGTGTTTTGAAAAAGCCAAAGGATAAGATAAAGCAAGCGAGAATGACACCTACTAGACCTGCAATGATTGGATACTGATATTTTTTAAACCATTCCATTTTTTACTTCCTTACTTTACACGACTAACAGTCTTTTTGGTCGTTTTTGGAGGTTCAAATTCTTTCACTTTAACTTCAAGTTTTACCTCACGTTCAATACCAAAGAACTGCTTTAATCCATGAGTTATTTCATTCTGAATGACAAGACATCGTTTTGAGATGTTGTCCGAAGGAAGAATTTTGCCCTCAACATAAACGAAACATTTATTTTTGCGGCTATTTACATGGACTGTTGGTTCTTTGATCAACTGACGATCAATGACCAAACATCGAACAAAGCCTTCGATAGCTGAATTTTTTAGTTTTAATGTATCTTCTTGAGTCTCTAATTGAATCTCTAAATACTGTTTAGGATAGAAGAGTATTACTAGCATTGAAATTAACACTAAAACAGATAGGATAAGTGTCCCCCAAAAGACATATCTAGCAATCAGAAATTCAGCGTAGAGTTCTCTCCAACTGAATAAGTGGATATCTAAATCACTGACCTGATGATAATCTATGAGAATAGGAAGGAAAATAGCCAAGATTAAAATACAGAAAATAAGTAACAATATTTTCTTTGATTTTGACATATTAAATCCTTTCAAATGAAAAGCTTTAAACCATAATTTTACCCGTCTACAGTATTCAAAATTATGGCTTATCACTTTTAATGTTCTATTAGGTAATGCTTATTTTTTACCAAATAGAAATGAAACGACTGCAACAACAATCACTGCACCTACGATTGATGGAATAATAGCCATTCCAGCCAATGAAGGTCCCCAGCTTCCGAGAAGAGATTGTCCTACAGATGAACCGATAAGACCTGCAAAGATATTTGCAATTATTCCCATTGAACCACCTTTTTTAGTGATTGCACCAGCGATGAGACCGATAAGACCTCCTACAATAATGGACCACAACATAGTGTATCCTCCTTTTCTTTTTCTAAATCAAAGAATCAATTTCTTTGATTACACTAATTATATAGTATTTCAACTTGGAAACATAATAGTTCGTCTTAAATTCCGTACTGTAAACATGTACTCTAGGTACAGATAAATAAGAAAAGCTTGACTCTACTGAGTTTCTAAGTGATTAGACTAGTCTTTTTACAACAAGCAAAAGTCGTTGTAAGAGGATAAATGCACTCCATGTGGTATAATTGCTTGAAGATTGAAAGACAATCGTTTAGTTTATTATAAAGAGAGAAAAGCTATTCATGAGAGATTTACTATCTAAAAAAAGTCACAGACAATTAGAATTGTTAGAATTACTATTTGAAAACAAGCGCTGGTTTCATATTTCTGAACTAGCGGAATTATTGAATTCTACAGAGCGTTCTGTAAAAGATGACTTGTCCCATGTCAGATCTTCTTTTCCTGACTTGCTATTTCATTCCTCGACAAATGGTATACGCATCATAAATACTGATGATAGTGATATTGAAATGGTCTATCACCATTTTTTTAAGCATTCAACTCACTTTTCAATTTTAGAATTTATCTTCTTTAATGAAGGATGTGATACTGATAGTATTTGCAAAGAGTTTTATATCAGTTCTTCCTCTCTTTACCGTATCATCCGTCACATTAATAAAATTATTAAGAAACAATATCGTTTTGAAATTAGCCTCAATCCAGTTCGGATAACTGGAAATGAGATTGATATCCGTTACCTTTTTGCTCAGTATTTTTCAGAGAAATATTATTTCCTTGAATGGCCTTTTGAAGATTTTTCGGTAGAACCCTTGTGTAAGCTGTTGGCACTGGTCTATAAAGAAACTGCATTTCCAGTCAATTTCGCCACTCAACGAATGTTAAAGTTACTCCTCGTAACAAATTTATACCGCATTAAGTTTGGTCATTTCTTGGAAGTTGAGAAAAATTCTTTTAACAACCAATTGTTGGAATCTTTCATGCAGGCAGAAGGAATTGATGAGATTGTAGCGAACTTTGACTCTGAATATCATATCTCTCTGAATAAAGAAGTGATCGGTCAATTATTTGTATCCTATTTTCAAAAAATGTTTTTCATAGATGAAGAAGTATTCTTGAACTATGCAAAAACAGACAGCTATGTAAAAAAATCGTATCAGTTATTGGGAGATCTAGTAGATCAGGTATCAAGAGAGTATAATCTTCAAGTAGACAATAAGGACAATTTGATTTGGCATCTGCATAATACAGCACATCTGCATCGCCAGGAATTATCGACAGAGTTTATCCTATTTGATCAAAAAGGTAATACAATCAAGAACTTTCAAAATATTTTCCCTCGCTTTGTTTCAGAGGTGAAGGAAGGGATTGAACATTATCTAGAG
>CAUVSV010000040.1:0-14261 GCA_963554735.1 Streptococcus oralis | reverse complement strand
GGCTGGTTGACCTTGAGCTCTGCGAACTCATCTGAGATGAGAAAGAGGTGAGGGAGAGGTTCTGTCGCTTCTCCGTTTTTAAATTTCTTCTGGTATTGATTGATATGATTGACTTCGAACTCTCCAAAGAGTCGTTCACGACGATGGATCTCCGCATTGATCGAAGCCAGAGCCCGCATGGATTGAGCACCATCCAAGTTGGTAATGGTTCCCAAGAGATGGGGCAGGTTTTTAAAGAGATTGGCCATCCCACCACCCTTGTAGTCAATCAGCAAGAAAGCCACATCATGAGGGTGGAAGTTAACAGCGAGGGATAGGATATAGGATTGGATGGTTTCTGACTTCCCTGAACCAGTCGTCCCTGCGATCAAACCATGAGGTCCATGGGCTTTTTCATGCAGATTGAGCTGAACCAGGTCATCCTGACCACGCAGACCAATTGGCACAGCCAAACTCTTGTAAGGTGCGTTCTTTTTCCAACGGCTCGATACCTGCAAATCCTCAAAGGTCTCCGCCCCATACATTTCCATAAAAGTCACAGAATCTGGGATCGAACTCTTCAGGTTTTGGAGGTGATTGAGCGGTGCCAAGGTACGGGCGATCCGCTCCTTATCATAATCTGCTGGGAAATGATCCAAACGGAAGTCCGTCTCTTTCAAAACTCCTTCTTCCATGACCAGTTGACCTGTATTACGGTCCTTGATATTGATCACTGTCTGGATGTTCTCAGACAAGGAACTCATGACATCCTCTACAAAGATGAGAGAACAGCCTAATTCCGTTGGATCTTCGGTAAAGAACTCCATGATGATATGATCCAAAATCAGCTTCTCATCGGTCACTAAAACCACGTAATGAGGATGGAAGAGGGTGCTCTCCTTGTGGGATGCTTCTTCCTTTTGACTACGACGTAGTTTCAAGATTTGGTTCAAACTATTCAGAACTTGGTCCCGTGTTCGTTGATTGTAGACAAAACCGCGGACATTGAGTTCTTGCAGTTTAGCATGAGGTAGCCAACGCATCCAAGACCATTGCTCTTTTTCCTCTTCAGGCAGGATCGTAATAAACTGCACATCATGATAAGAATGGAAAGTCGCTAGCTGCATCACCAAAAGTTGCAGTTGTTCTAGAACGAGATTTCTAGGTCCAATATAACCCACCGGTCCATGGCTGAGGTTTGCCGGGATTGGCATATCTGGGATCTTTTTGTGACGACTATAGAGAGCGTAACCCTCTTCTTCTAGAGCATCCTTCTTACCGCTACGCTCCTGTTGACCGTATTTCAAGTCATAGCTAGTCGGCATTTTCCCGAGTCCCAAACGATAGTATAAAAAGTCAAAATGCAAGGGAGTCTTTTCGTAAATCCGATGATTGTAACTCTCAACCAAGTCCGTCAATTCTAAAATCGTTGGAAAATGATAGTGCATCCCTTCTTTTTGTTCTCGCTCCAGACGAGTCAATTCCTTGACCTTATCTTTCAGGTAAAGGCGATAGAGATCGACCCGTTCCTTCTTATCAGCCTTGTACTTTTTACGATTTTTGATAAAACCACGGATAGAAAAAATCATTGTGGTTATGGACATCCCTACTGTCGCAAGAATATAGATCCCTCGAGGTTGAATCAAGGTGATCAAGACAGTTACCCCGACCATCATCAAAGGAGGAACGATCAGCTTTAACAGTTCATCACTCGGCTTAACCGGCTCCTGTCCTGGGGGATTGATCAAGATTTTATCCTCGCTACCACGATAGATGATCCGTGGAGAACGATGATAATCTGGATAATCTTCATAAAAACCATATCGAGATGGTTCTCTCAGAGTCAGTTGTGGCCCAACTTGGGCAGGACCCTGAACCCATACTTCATCTGGATAGAACTTGATCGTCACCGCCCCTAGACTCAACTCATCTCCAAAACCAATCAATTGCTGGTCCATTTGTTCCAGATGATTGTTTCGATAAAATGCGCCTTTTAGTCGAGTTAGCTTCCATTGATTTTGGGATTTTTGGAGTAAGAGTTCAACATCTCCATCTAGTGTGATCAACGCACCTCTTTGAGAGCCAATCTGAAACTCTGATAAATCCAAAAGGTCATAAACCCTTGGCTCCCCTTCTCGGAGATAAAAGACGACCTCACCCAAACGCAGACCATCTTTCAAGAGTCCTGCTTCATCGTCGTACTGATAAAAGACCTCGTCACCATCGACCTTGAGCTGAATCGGTCTTTCCTGTTGAGAAAGGTAGACTTGGGCCTTTTCAGTCGCCCCGATCAAGACCGTCTTATCTGCACTCAGTTCTACTTCATAACGTAGACCTTGGCTGTAGAAAATGATTTGTTTTTTCATAATTTCTCTCCTTGGTCTACTTTAATTGCTAGAGGAGCTACTTGGAACAGGTTTCTTATCAGATGACGGTTTGCTTTCAGAAGCCTTGTCTTGAGGGTTAGGAGTTGTAGAAGCATTGGAGCTTGATTCACTCGTTAGTAGCTCACTTCGACTATCCCAGTATTTCTTATACTCGCTTTCCAAAGTATTCAACTTACTTTCACGGTCTTTCCCTGACAAGTTGCCATCTTCTCGAACCTGCTTGATTTCCTGAGTCAAAGCATAGAGAATCAAGTCACTGTCGTTAATCCGTTTGGCAATATCAAGAGCCTCTTCAAAGCGATTGCGCCCAACCTGGATCCAGTAAGTCAAATAAAGCTCATCTGACTTGAGTGTTACGTTGTTCAAGATGACTTTCTTTTGTTCAGAAGAAAATTCCAACCCCTGAATATAAGAGTAGGCCAACTCATACTTTTGCGTATTCGGCAAGCTAGCTGGATCAATTCTCTCTAATTCTGTAATAACACCACTATAATCAACTTTAATAAAGGCAGTATCTGCCTGCAACATCTTTTCTTTGAAAGGATTTTGCACAAAAATCAGATAGATCAGTGGAACGATCAACAAGACAACGCTGGCTGTTAACCAAATCGTTGCCAATTTAAAGACACGATGGCGTCTACTTGGAACCAAGACCAAATCTGCCCGTTCTTTCGCAGCCTTCTCCGTGTAGTACTTCTCCAAAACAGCTACTGCAGCCTCTATATCATCTGCCTGACATAGATCATTTAAGAAGTCTGGCAAGGTCTCTAATTCCAAAGAACCATTATAAAGATCCATGAAATCCAAATCGCTAAATAGTGTTACTGTAAAACATTTAGCCTGGCGTAAAAAATCTTCTGAGGATATTGATTGAGGAACCATCAGACCAGGAATTCCACGATAAGCAATCTTAGCCTGAGCATCCTTGGTAATAAAGAGATTTACTGGGTGCAAAAGGAAAGTCACAGGTAACTCCAAGGCGCCCTCTAAACGAAAAACGTTTAGGGCCAAACGGATTCTTTCCGAAATGGTACGTTCCTTTATTTCCTCATAAGTCAGTCCATGAGCTTCGACTTGATAGGAGAAGGTGACACTATCCTCATCAGACACCATCGATTGCTCCAAAAAGAATGGATGATGTAAATCTAATAGTAAGAGTTCCCGTAAATCTTGACTCGCAACATCTGAACGTTTGAGTTTTAATTCCCAGTTTGTTTCATTTTTTTCATAGACAAACGACTGTCCACCAAATTCAAATTTTTCTTCAGCCACCTATATCTCCTCAATTTCTACTAAATCTCCTGTCGTCATAGGATAATCAGACAGATGTTTCCCTTCATCAATCAACAAACCTTTATTGACAATTCTTAATTGATATTTTTTTCGCTTGATACCTGGATTAAAAATCGTATCCACTTCTCGCACCAGCCGGCGCACTTCAATTCGCCGTGGAATGCGAATATCCACATCTCTTTCTCTCAAACGTAGGGTAATATTGATATGTTGCTCCACCTTTTACACGCCTCCTATGTCTGGTTTATCCTTTTCTAAGTTATTTAGACAGACTAGTTGTAAAATTAGTCCATCCCTTCTACCATCACACGATAACTCATTACTGCCGTTGCTCCAAAGAGCAAGAAAATCAACACCACATAGAATATCTCTGGAAGAAAGTCATTCAGACCACCTTTTTCTACATGGCCTATATTTGTTTGGAACTTGTTTGTTTTTTGAGCATTGGGCTGAAACAACTGTTCTTCAGAAGATTTTTTCACTGGTCTCTGTATAGCAGAAAACAGTTGGCCCCTTTCTGTGATCAACTGTTCCTCTTGATGCTGTTGCATGTCCTGCAACCTCTTTTGAGTCGCTTCATTAAAAAGCTCCTTGATTTGTTCAGACTGTAGACCAAATTTCAATCCCTCTTTCTTTTCAAGTCGGGAATCATCAATCTGCAGACTGTTATCCTTCAAATCATCTGCAGCAGCCCCAGAGACTGCTGCACATGTTACTAAGGTAAGAAGGAAAAGAATGATTTTCTTCATATTTCTAATTTCTATTCTTTCTCAGCTTGGCTTGCTTGAAACCACAAACTACTTTCTCTGATAAAAACATTTATAACAAGTAAAACAGCTATGACAACAATCGTTGCAACAAAAGCGATAATTGCTGCTGGATGTCCATCAAAGTATCCTGAGAGCAAACCTTCTAATATCGATAACGCATTGAGATTTTTGATAAATGCTGGGAAACCAGTTAGACTTGCTGTTGTCCCAATAGCATTTGATAGGTAGACAAAGCTAATCATCATAAAGAAGGAGAGTCCCATACCAATCACTCGGAAATGTTTAAGCAATAGATATTGTCCTTGAATCAGTACAAATGCGGCTAAAACAATTAATAGAACCCAAGATGGTTGATATTCACGGCCAACCTGTAGCTGAACACTTGATACAACACCAACTACCAATCCGACAACGAGACTTAAAGCAGATAGGATTGTTACCGTCATCAAGTCTGTATCATGTAACTTATCAAGTTTGAACTTATCTTTGACTTTGCGAATAACGTTTTGAGTTGCAAACAGATAGGCTGTAAAGAGGCTAACAATCTCCAATAGTAAAATCCATGTAAATGGACGGTAAACATTGACAGTCGCTTTCACTGAAGTAGCATTTTGTGTAACAGGGTTGGATAAGAAGTTCAACAATACTTCGTTTGGTACCCCATTTTGATAGGCATTATTCAGAACCTTCACAAAGGATTCTACAAAGTTTCCATTGTTAGTCAATTCTTCGTTAAACTGCGTCATCAAGGAGTCAGCATCTTGTGACAACTTTTCAGTACTTGTTTGAGCGTTTGACAATTCACGATTGAAATTACCTAAAGTTTCATTCACAGACTCTGCAGCTTTGACATTACTTTGAGAAGATTCCTTCACACCCGTAGTTTCTGACAAGAGAGCTGCATAATCTGAATTTAGAGTAGCCAATTGATTATTAGTCTCTTCAAAAGCAGAATTGCTCCCCCCTTGCTTCTCAACCAAATCATCTAGTTTCTTTTCCAACTTCTTGTACAACTCTAACTGTTCATTGATTTTTGTATTCAATTCTTGGTTGGTAGTCAAAACATCCTGCACATTTTTTTCTAGAACAGGCTTCAGTTTAGTCAGTGATGACAAGGCTTTATCTACTTTCTCTTTAGCACCCTCTGTATCTTTATCGCTAACAGGTGCAGTTAAGCTGTCTTCATACTTCTTCAGATTTGAACTAATAGCTTCAAACCAAATATCTGACAATGCTTTAGACACATCACTATTTTTTAACCCTCTGACGGTATCGTATGCTTGTTTTAGTGATTCTACCTTTTGGTAGGCAGAAGCTATTTTCTGAACTTTTTGTCCGTAAGAAACTGCTGCTTGCTGAACACGTAACACATCTACTGGAGCACTAGCTGCTTGGACATCATTCAAGGAAATATTAATTGATTTTAGCTCTGCTTTTGGAGCTGGGCTTGGAGTCCCGGTTGAACCTGTAGTTGTAGTTGAGGTTGTCTCTGCAACACTATAGGCTACTTTAAAAGTCCCACCCGTCTTCAAATCAATTTCTTGACCAAACTCAACTGGTGTACCATCATAAGTGACGGAGTGAACTGTCACTCCTGATTCAGCTTTCCATGATACCTTAGCCTTTGTTCCTGTTCGTCCAACAGCACTCGTACTCGTGATTGCCAGATTTTCCAAATTCTTCAAATCAGTCGAATTGATTTCGTCACTAGGCTCTTTGATTGTTTTTAATTCAGTATAGTTTACAGAAGGAATTGTGATCGGTGTCATACCAAAACCACTAAATTCTTTTCCACTAAAGTCTTCTTTGGGTAATTCTGAGATTGCAGAAGCCAGCTGCTCTTTTAGAGATTCCTCAACCTTCTCTAAATCCTTGTTTGCAGCTTTATCCAAAAATCGACCGAGAGTGATTTCGCTCTTCTCACTTGTTCCATAATAAGTGGCTAATTTCTCATCAATAAAGTTATGAATATCCTTTTTATGATTTTCAAACTTCGTTCTTTCATCTGTTAGATTGTTCTGTAAACTATCAATCTCTTTTTTGATGTTTTCTGCGACTGTTTTATAGGAAGGTACAACTTCAGATGACGTACCATCAGAGGATGCTGCTGTTTCATCTATATTAGAAGTCAGATTACCTTGAGATTCGATTAATTTCTTATAAGTTTTAATTTGTTCCTGAACGTCTTCCCGACTCTGAGAAATGAGCCCAGTGATAACATCCGCATGATTTTTCTTCTCAGTGACCCTATCCTGAAGCAGAGTGTCAAGCTTTTTACCATAGGCAATCTGTGAAACGTCATAACGACCAAAAATCTGAGAATAACTATCCAAACCTGTCTTTAAAGCACTGTTGGCGTCAACAGAAGAACTAGACATACTATAGAGAGTTGGGAAAAGATTTTTAGAGTTGATAGCTGTATTATATAAATTCGTACGATAGTTTCCGATATTGGTCGCTTGTATCTGTGAGCTAGCTTGAACATTCTTTTGTGCAGTGTAAAGATTGTTCAAAATACTAGCCATATACATGTCAACTAACTGACCATTCAAATCAGCAACAATATCTTTCGCTAGTTTATTTGCATCATTTTCTACTTGCAAATTTCCTTGCGCATTCACCTTATAATTGATGGTTGTCTTATCAACATTGATGCTGTTAATATCGAGTATTTTTTCAGAAAAGTCACTAGGAATTGTTAAAACGAGTTGGTATTTCCCACTTTCTAACCCAGAATCAGCTGCTCCACGAGGGACAACAGACCAGTTTTGTGAATTATCACGCTCGATATTTTTTACATAACTAGCACCTAGATTGTATTCTTTTGTATCTACGTAGACAGGCTTATCTTCATTTACGATAGCTACATTTAATTTTGTCTGCTGATTAGCCTTTGCATTATTTTCATTGCTAATCGTTGTATTTTTTTGAACAGATAGATTCAAAAAAATAATCAATGCAAGCAATCCTAATGCCAGCAGACTACTTCCTATATATTTAAAAATTCTATTCTTCCTCATATTACTTTAAATTTTCTCCGTCATAAAAAATAGGAAGGCTCTCGCCCTCCTAAAGCCACTTATATAACAAATTAAATTTGTGATGCAAGATCTTGGTCGTTTTGTTCAACAATTTCAGCAACCTTGTTCAACTGTGCATTGATCTCATCAAGCAAAGTTGCAAACTCCTCAATTTTTGGAGACAATTCTGTGAATTGGCGATCAAAGCTCTCAAAAGCAGCACCTTTCCAGTTGTCTCGGATAGTATTTTGCTCTTGAGTCAATGTACGAAGTACTTGTCTTACTTCCTCAGAACCTTGAGTGTACTTTTGAGCAGAGGTGCGCAATTCTTCTGTTGTTAATTGAATTAAAGCCATGTGAAACTCCTTTATATTAATTTATGCCCTCATTATATCAATAATTTGCCTCAATTGCAAGTTTAAAATTCATTTTTTATTCTATTTATAAAAAAAATAAGAGCTATTTCCATCTAAAAACTAGTAAGAAAGATTAAATTATCTACTTTTCTTGTATAATTACTTCTTTTTTTATTTATAATAACAAAGTATAACAAACTCATATCATCCTTCTTTTATAAGGTATATTTGTCAAACGTTCTTTTCTTCTAACTTTCTATGAAAGTTTTTATTCTCTTGATGACGAGCTTCCAACACATTCTCTATACGACTCTTGTAAAGTTGATGATAGTTATCCAAATTGTTCTCTATCTCAAAGATATATGGTTGAATTTCAGCAAAACTACTGTCTCTGCATGCATAGGAAAGCGCCTCTAGGAGATGATCCGTCTCCCTACTAAACTTGTGGAAATCATCATCCAAATCCATCTCTAAACGCTCTAAGTCTCGTAATTTACGATTATGCTCATCCTCTAGTTTCTGAAGTTCCTTTTTATCCATCACAAGTTTTCTCCTAGTTTTTGATTGGACTTTGTAAAGTAGGGGTTTGCATGGTCTGAGTCAAGTAAGTTTCAGCAGCATCAGCAGCCTTGCCCTCAAATCCACCCTTAATATTGTTTACATAAGTCTTCGAAGCGTACTCATGCATATCTGAGGCTGCTTCTTGTAACTTTTTAGCTAACTCCACTCCCTTAGCAAGGATTGACAGTTCTTTTGCAGTTACTAAGGCCCTGACTGCTTGGCGTTCTTGTTCCTTCATTCTTTCCTTGAAGCCTCTGTCAAGTTGCTCTCTTGTAATTAAAGTATCCTCATCCGTTAGGACTAACATTCTTTCCCCTCCATGTTTGTTTTACATCCGCCAATAGATTGTTAAAATCTTCAGCACTATTTGTATCTATGGTTTCAAAGGAACCACTAGCTTTAACCAGGCTTTCCCCTAGCTGCTCAATTTGTGTCAGGAAGGATGTTGCTGCTGTCTTCGTGTCACTTGCAACGCCTTCATCCCAAAAGCTTGTTGTGTCAAAACCAGAAAGTAGATTTGTAACTTCTGAACTTGACAAATATCCAACCATGTCAAACGCCGTCTGTCTTGTTTCTTTTATCATGTTTTGAATATCTTCCTTAGCATCTGAAAGTAAAGTTTTCACAGATTTAACTTTGTCTTCCATGTCAAAATTTGCCAACTGGGCTGCTGTCTGAAGCAACTGAGCTCGAACCAAGATTCTTTGATTTCCTGAAAGATTGCCATTTCTCAGTTGTTCCTGATAACGAGGAATAGCTTCTCGATCCCACTTTATAGATTCCTGACGAGCTTCTTCGACGATCTTACTATATTCAGTTGTAAAATTCTCGTAAACGGCATAACCAATAGCTGCCTTTATTTTAAACTCACCCCTCATAATGGCATTTAAAACATTTGAGGCTACATTTTCATCGACTCCTAAAGCCCGGAGGGAATCCAACGTTGTTGCTATCAGTCGAGCTAGCTTTTCACCTGCCCTGAGCAATTCTGGGTGAAAATCCTCAGACGCAGTCAATAAATTTCCCTTTCCATCCGATTGGAAAACACCAAAGTCATGGGAGCTTTCCGGATCAGTAATTTGGGTATAATGAAGGGGAACGAGGACATTGACTTTACCGACGGGTTTCTTAAGAGGTTCATCGGAGTCCCCCGGTAATTTGGTGATGGTATGCTCACGATTGAGCATCCCCACGACATCAAATGGATTGACATAGTACTCGATTTTTTCGCTGATCTTTTTGATTTTCTCATCGCTGAGTCCCATTTTCTTTAAACTCTTTGTCGTGTCCGGCCCGTCAAAGAGGACCACTTTGCCGATTTTCTCCAGTTCTTGATCAGTAAGGCCAGCTACCCCTTGGGCAGAGACAATGGTCCCTAAGGAGTGACCTGTGATGTCCATCGTCGCATTTGGAGCCTTTTCGCGCATCTCAGCGATCTTCGTTTTCATTCCTACTGTTGCTAACTTGGCTTGCGGCGTATGGATATGGTTGAGCGCAAACTGAGCGTCGTTGTCAACCCAGTCGTTCCAATTTTCTTTACTGATGGCATCACTGCCGCGGATAGTCATATAAGTTTTCGTAGTATCATTAGTCAAGGTAGGCGTATCCGTTAAGTAGTAGGCACTGAAACCAGCTTCATCATCAGTTAAGAGTCCTTTTTGATAGAGTTTAGTTTTGTAGGGTTCCTGCCTCATACCGTTCGTATCAGGAACAGGAACTGTTGTGATTTTATAAACATCATGTAAATCAGGATCTGGCTGCAGGTAAACTTTACCATTATGGGGAAGATTTTTGCCTCCGGGAGTAATCTCCCATTCTTTTTTATCTTTATTATAAAATTTATTATCTCTAGAGAAATCAAACAACTGATAATCAAGAGCATTGTTATCTGGCGGAAAATTATTGGGGCGCCCATTATATGCAGATTGTGCTAAATCCGCATAAAAATTATCAAAGGTTTTTAAATTACTATTAGTCATAATAATACCATCCCCCATCCCTATAAATTCTTATAGGCTGCATTTCATAAATTCCAAATTCCTTTGGTATACTGTTTGCATTATTGTCTAAAGAAAATCCAACCATGAATTTCGTCTTATCATTATTATTTACCTTTCCTCTAAGTGTCAACATATAGCCTCCACCTTGTGGAGTTCCATTTCCTACTTGACCAACCTTCATACTATCCCAATCAAACTGAACACTTTCAACTTTAGGACTTAAAGACTTGACAAAATCAGCCATATCTTCTTCATGTTCTTTCAAATAAGCCAACTGCTTGGCTCGTGGGCTCAGAGTTATTCCTCCAAATAGATTTGTTTCCTGTGCCATCCATGCGCCTCCTCCAAAAATTACAAGTGCTAAAACCAACCAAAGCAAAGTACGTTTTTTCATCTCTTTCCTCCTATATAGCGGAATCTAAGTATATTATATCATGAATGTAAAAAAAAATACTTTTAACAAGTATAGTTGTTCATTATAGATTCCCAGGTAATTTGGTAATGGTGTGCTCACGATTGAGCATGCCCACGACATCAAAAGGATTGACATAGTACTCTATTTTTTCGCTGATCTTTTTGATTTTCTCATCACTGAGTCCCATTTTCTTTAAGCTCTTTGTCGTGTCTGGACCGTCAAAGAGGACGACTTTGCCGATTTTCTCCAGTTCTTGATCAGTAAGGCCAGCTACTCCTTGCGCAGAGACAATGGTCCCTAAGGAGTGACCTGTGATGTCCATCGTCGCATTTGGAGCCTTTTCGCGCATCTCAGCGATCTTCGTTTTCATTCCTACTGTTGCTAACTTGGCTTGCGGCGTATGGATATGGTTGAGCGCAAACTGAGCATCGTTGTCAATCCAGTCGTTCAAATTCTCTATACTGATAGCATCACTTCCCCGGATGGTCATATAGGTTTTCTTGGTATCTTTAGTTAAGGTTGGCGTATCCGTTAAGTAGTAGGCATTAAAACCAGCTCTCTCATCAGTTAAGAGTCCTTTTTGATAGCGTTTGATAGGATACTCTTCTTGGTGAACCCCTCCTCCAGGATCACCAACTTGGAGTTTTATCGTATCTTCCACAGTATGTAAATCAGGATCTGGCTGCAAGTAGACCTTACCATTATGGGGAAGATGTTTCCCGCCGGGAGTGATTTCCATTACCTTTCGATCGATATTATATGTTTTAATATCCTTGGAAAAATCGAAGTAAATAGAATCACCAGAATCTAAGGCATTTCTTTCATCTTTTCTTAATTTTTCATAAGGAAATAGAATAGGCCTTCCTCTATAAGCCGCCTGAGCCAAATCTGCATAAAAATTATCAAAGGTTTTTAAATTACTGTTAGTCATAAATCTCCCATACGTTGCCTTTCAAAACTCTTATCGGTTGCATTTCAGAAATTTTCTTAATATTGGGAATACTATTGCTATTATATTCTATAGGGAAACCAATTGTAAATTCAGTATCTTCATTGTTATTTATTTTTCCATCCAATGTTATAATATATCCCCCACCTTGAGGGGTACCATTTCCTATATTTTCTACTTTCATACTATCCCAATCAAATTGGACACTTTCAACTTTAGGATTTCTAGACTTTATAAAGTTCGCCATCTCCTCTTCATGCTCCTTCAGATAAGCCAACTGCTTAGCCCGTGGACTCAGAGTTATTCCTCCAAATAGATTTGTTTTCTGTGCCATCCATGCGCCTCCTCCAAATACTACAAGGGCTATAACTAGCCAAAGTAAAGTACGTTTTTTCATCTCTTTCCTCCTATATAGCGGAATCTAAGTATATTATATCATGAATGTAAAAAAAAAATACTTTTAGCAAGTATTCTAAGTTGGTAGAGAATGAGTAATATTAAATTTGAGTAAAAATTATCAAAGGTTTTTAAGTTACTGTTAGTCATAAAGATCCCATAAATTTCCTTTCAAAATTCTTATTGGTTGCATTTGAATAATAACAAGTTTCTCAGGGATTTCATTTAAATTACGTTTTAGTGGAAAACCTAATGTAAATTTAGTATCCTTATTATTATTGATTCTACCGTTCACTGTCATCATATAACCTCCGCCTTGAGGAGTTCCATTTCCTACCTGACCAACTTCCATACTATCCCAATCAAATTGGACACTCTCAACTTTTGAATTCCAAGATTTAACGAAGTTCGCCATTTCCTCTTCATGCTCCTTCAGATAAGCCAACTGCTTAGCCCGTGGGCTCAGAGTTATTCCTCCAAACAGATTTGTTTCCTGTGCCATCCATGCGCCTCCTCCAAATACTACAAGGGCTATAACTAGCCAAACCAAAGTACGTTTTTTCATCTCTTTCCTCCTATATAGCGGAATCTAAGTATATTATACCATGAATGTAAAAAAAAATACTTTTAGCAAGTATTTGAAGTCAGTGGGGAATGAATGATGTTAAATTTGAATAAAAATTATCAAAGGTTTTTAAATTACTATTACTCAAACGGTTTCCCTCCAATGCCTAGGCCATTAACTAATGTCATCGAAGCTAAATCAACTTTTCCATCATCTACAATTATCATTACATGCCAACCAGAATTATCAATGTTATTAAACGTTCCATAAACATCAATAATATCTCCTCCTCCTTGAGGTGTACCATTTCCTACCTTATCCCATTGTGTCTGTCTCCAATCTATTTGAACCGATTCAATCTTTGAATTTTTAGACTTTACAAAATCTTCTATTTCTTTTTGATGCTCCTTTAAATAAGCCAACTGCTTGGCTCGCGGACTTAGAAATAGATTTGTTTCCTGTGCTAGCCATGCGCCTCCTCCAAATACTACAATGGACAAAACCAGTAAAATCAAGGCACGTTTTTTCATATTGATACTCCTTCAGATATATCATCTCCCTCTTACAATCCCAAACTCCTTAATTAAAAACAAATTACGGATCTATTGTTGCTTTAGAAATAGAAGATTGTCATTAAAACTAGTATAGCATAAAAGCCTCAAACAGCCTATTTCACCAATCACTCTTCTTGAAGATTTGTTAATAATTTGACCAGAAGAATTTGAGTTGAATGCAAAGAAACAATAGTGTGAATTGTGCTAAAAATCATCAAAAACACCTCATAGTGTGAATCATGAAGTGCTTGTGAACGTTGATAGTATCGTATTGATTAACGTTCTGAGGCAACTGACTTTGTCAGATTGCACCAATTTAGTATGAAAATATAAAAAAGAACACCTCGAAAGGTGCTCTCTGTAAGTATAGTAATTCTCTCGAATTAACGTTTACTAAATTGTGATGCTTTACGAGCTTTCTTAAGACCTGGTTTGGAAAGTATGGGTTTCAGTTGGACTAAAAACAGCGTATTATCAAGGCTTTTCAGGACGATATCTACTGATTAATTTCATAAAATATGAATCAATAGATTATAAATAGGGGAATAGTTTAGGTCTGTGAGCATTAAAATAATACACCTAACTTTGATCACCATTTTTTAGTTATTCACTCTTTTTTCAGATAGTGTTTTTAAAGTTATGATGTAAAATGCCGCAATTAAAACACTATACATCATAATCGGAGGATAGAGAATTAAGGATAGAATCAATCCCACTCCTTTATTTATTAGGTCAGGTATCAATAACTTTCTATATTGTGCGGTAGCTTCAAGTAATTCTTTCTGATCTATATTGGGTTTATCAATTACTTTATGTAAAAACCAGTTTGCTACCGTTGAAACAATAACGATCAGTCCATAAAAGAGCTGTGCCGTATGGTTCATGAAATGACTACTAACGATTCCAGTAGCATATGGCATAAATGAAACAAAAAATAAAAGATACAAATTCTTTCAAATTCCTCCCTTTTCAACTTGGCTAACTTGACCTGCATTACCTAGGTCGCTTTGCTTTAA
>CAUVSV010000039.1:0-14830 GCA_963554735.1 Streptococcus oralis | reverse complement strand
AGATGTCTAAATCGCTCAAGAACGTTGTCAACCCAGACGATGTGGTGGAACAATATGGTGCTGATACCCTTCGTGTTTATGAAATGTTCATGGGGCCACTCGATGCTTCCATCGCTTGGTCAGAAGAAGGTTTGGAAGGAAGCCGCAAATTCCTAGACCGTGTTTATCGTTTGATTACAAGTAAAGAAATCGCTTCGGAAAACAATGGTGCTCTTGACAAGGTCTACAATGAAACAGTCAAAGCTGTCACTGAGCAAATCGAGTCCATGAAATTCAACACAGCCATTGCCCAACTTATGGTCTTTGTCAACGCTGCTAACAAGGAAGACAAACTCTATGTGGACTATGTCAAAGGCTTTATCCAGTTGATCGCCCCATTTGCGCCTCACTTGGCAGAAGAACTCTGGCAAACAGTTGCAGCAACAGGTGAATCCATCTCTTACGTGGCTTGGCCAACATGGGACGAAAGTAAATTGGTTGAAGACGAAATCGAAATCGTCGTCCAAATCAAAGGTAAAGTTCGTGCCAAACTCATGGTCGCTAAAGATCTATCACGCGAAGAATTGCAAGAAGTGGCTCTGGCTGATGAAAAAGTCAAAGCAGAGATTGATGGCAAGGAAATCGTCAAGGTGATTAGTGTCCCTAACAAGCTTGTGAATATCGTAACGAAATAAATTTAAAAGTCCTTCAGAGTAGAATCTGGAGGATTTTTAAATTGGATTATGCTATAATAGTCTCAACTAAGATAAAAACACAGTTCTGGTTGGTAGTCCAGACGTAGGCAAGCCTATCAGTAACCTTCCTCCTTGGTTGTCCATTCTTAGGGATAGATTTAAGGAGGTGCTGTCATGGAAATCGTTTCAATTGGCTTGACAGTTTATTTTGAAGATGGATTTTGGCATGGATTGTTTGAACAAGAGTATGAGGGAACTTATCAAGTTTGTCGTGTGACATTTGGTCAGGAACCAAAAGAGGATGAAATTTTGAAACTTTTACAGACTCAGTTTGCTCGGTTATCTTTTAGTCCAGAGGCGACAGTCAAACAGCATGTGAAGATTAAGAATCCGAAGCGTCTGCAGCGAGCTGTAAAGAAACAGGTGAAGCAGAAAGTTTCTTCTAAGTCACAAGAGCTCTTACAGTTGCAGTACGAGGAACGAAAAAAGCATTCAAAACAACAATCTAGTCTCCAAAAGCAATTGCTCAAGCAAGAGAAATTTGAACGCAAACAGCAAAAACGTAGAGAGAAGCACAAGGGGCACTAGTGACTCTCTCTTTCATAAAATAGAACAGCTCTTCTTGGATAACAAGAGCTGTTTTTGCTTGTATTGAAGATTTCTTTCCTAATAGATAGACTTATCGTTAATGGCAGTTTCAAATTCAGGACCATACTTGCTTGCTTCAAATTCAATCCTGCCCCATTCAGCATTTTCATTTTACTAGAAGGGAGTGTGTGACATGATTTCTGATTCATTTTTTATTGTTTGGTTTAGCGAGAACAATACTATTGACTCTTGGATTTTTCTGCCGGATGCTATAAAATGCCTCTTTTATAGCACATGTTTAAAAATATAATGTGTGGTTGTAAGTGATTTTAAACTTCCTCTAGTGATTCGATAGGAGAAAAACGAGCCTGCTCTACTTTAATTTAACCCCCATTATTTTACCACTTGGCCTTTCATTTTAACTGCTTATCTCAAAAGTCGATTTTTCTTTCATTCTTTTTGTTAAACTAGTGTGGTAAAGAGGAGGAAAAAATATGATTTTACAAGCTAAGCATTTGACTAAACGGTACGGCAATCATATGGCTGTTGATGATATTCAGTTAGAGTTTGAAAAAGGAAGTTTCAATGCTATTTTGGGACCTAATGGTGCAGGGAAATCAACCACCATTTCCATGTTAATCGGTTTGAAAAATCCGACACAAGGTCAGATTCGATATGCGCCAAATACGAAAATCGGAGTGGTTTTTCAAGCTAGTGTACTGGATGAGATGTTGACGGTTAGGGAAAATCTCACGATTCGTGCTCAACAGTATAAGGAGATTGCGGCAAGTCGTGTGGATGATTTGATTCATCAACTGGGTTTGACTGCTTTCCAGAAACAACTATATGGGACTTTGTCAGGTGGGCAAAAACGTCGGGTTGATATTGCGCGTGCTCTTCTTTCGCGACCAGATATTCTTTTCTTGGATGAACCAACGACAGGTCTTGATATTCAAACTCGCAAATCCATCTGGGATCTACTGTATCGACTACAAAAGGATGAAGGGATGACTATTATCTTAACGACTCATTATCTGGATGAAGCGGATGAAGCGGATCAGATCTATATCGTTGATCATGGGAAAGTGATTGCGCAAGGTTCTGCGACTGCTATTAAAAGCCAGTATGCATCTAATATCCTAAAAATTCGTTTTAAGGAAATGAAGGATCTAGAAAAATTGCGACAGACTGGAATGACAGTCGAGGAAGAAAATGTGATGGAATATCTTTTTTATCCAAGGACGTCACAGGAAGCCATTGAATATTTGGCAAAAGTTCGAGAAGAAATTGATTCTTTTGAGTTTCGCCCAGGTACTATGGATGATGCCTTTATTGCACTTACAGGAAGAGAGGTTCGCTAATGCTAGCTTTATTGAAACGGAATTTTATCTTATATTTTCGTAATCGTTCGGGGGTATTTTTCTCATTATTGGGGGCATTGATTTCCTTCCTCCTTTATATTATTTTTTTGCAGAAGAATTTGACGGATTCTTGGTCCCAACTCCCTAATAGTACGAACCTTTTAAATAACTGGCTGATGGGTGGGACATTGGCTGTGACTGGGATGACAACCAGTTTTACAGCTCTTAAACAAATGGTTCAGGACCGCGAAAATCAAGTGGATCAAGATCTTTTCTTGACAGATTTAGGTAACTGGGCCTTACAGGCGTCCTATCTAATCAGTAGTATTGTCATTTCTTTTGTCATGCAGGTGTTTATGTATGCTGTTATGAGTTTTTATTTTAAAGAGAGCCCAGTTATCAGCCATTTACCGGAAATTGCTTTGATTATGTTGTTAAGCAGTCTGCTTTCAAGTTTGGTAAATGTTCTCTTGATTTACCGTTTTCAATCTGTAGATAGCCTTGGTAAACTGGCAACGATAGTGGGAACTGCCTCTGGATTTTTAGTAGGAACTTATATCCCCATTGGAGTATTACCTGATTTTGCACAGATTATCATGAAGTGTACCCCTGCAACTTATATTGCTTCTCTCTATCGACAAGTCTTGATGAAAGAGCGATTAGAGATCGCATTTTCAGGAAATAACAGTCTGTTACAGGAATTTCAAGAAAAAATGGGAATCCAAATCAACTGGCAAGAACTATTGACAAAGGAAGAAACATACTTTATAGTGGTTATTATCAGTCTCATCGCTATTCTTCTTTGGATGTTATTTGTTAAAGTGTTTAGCAAGAGAAAATAAAGATGTATTGGAGAGAAAATGAAGATTCGTTTTGAAATGAAGACAGAGTTTTCAGAAAAAGACCCACACATTTTAATTCAGGCAGCTCAGTTAACCGACCAAGCAAGAGAGGTCATGGAGTATTTAGAACAATTTTCAACGACCAATCAGGTGGTCATTCCTATTCGAACGGATGATCATCTGGTTATGGTGAAAATTGAGGATCTTATTCTAGCAGATATCGATAAGAATTTGTTGACCATTTATACGGTAGATGGGATTTATAAAACTAAGGAAACATTAACAAACTTTCAGAATCGAATTAATCGACGTAACTTTATACAGATATCACGTCATTCAGTTATAAACATTGACCATTTAGAGTCATTATCGGATAGCTTTTCAGGGAACATGATGGCTAAGATGACTCGGGGTCTCAAATCGAGTGTGAGTCGGAAATACGTTAAGTCCTTAATGGATTATCTAGGTTTATAGGAGAAAATCATGAAGCGATTGATTGCTTATTTTGTATCGGGAATGCGTACGGCCTCCTTTGTTTATTTGAGTTTGGTGTTATTGGCTCAGTTTTATTCAGGTATTACCTATCCCGCACCAACGACAAAAAATATTCTAGCTTTGTTTTTGATGAGTGGAATTATGGGGGTATTGACTTTAATCCTTGAAAGGCTAGAGTTTCTTGCTTATAGTATGCGTGTAGGAGTTCATTTGTTAGCGACAGCTACTATTTTAGTATTGACCTACCTATTTTTTGGCTGGGGTTCGGCATTGTTGAGTCCCTTGCTTTGGTTCTTTTTCTTATTAATTTATGGACTGATATGGTTGTACCAGATCTGGCAAACTCACAAGCTCACCCAACGAATTAATCAAGCCTTAGAAGATAAAAGAAAGAAAACAAATCACTAATGTAGTGTTGAGGATGAGGTTTGAGGAGAGCACCAGTTTCCATATAGAGCAAATTATGATATATTATTTTTAGCGTAAAACAAGGAGAAAAACAATGCCAGTAAATGAATATGGTCAGATAATTGGTGAGTCAATGGAAGGTTATACACCAGGTGAATTGCCTTCCATTGATTTCTTAGAAGGGCGCTACGCTCGGATAGAGGCTCTTTCGGTGGAAAAGCATGCGGAGGATTTATTAGCTGTTTATGGTCCGGATACTCCTCGGGAGATGTGGACCTATCTCTTTCAGGAACCAGTGGCAGATATGGAGGAACTGGTTACCGTCTTAAATCAGATGTTGGCTCGTAAGGACCGTTTTTACTACGTGATTATAGACAAGGCAACTGGTAAGGCTTTGGGAACTTTTTCTCTCATGCGCATTGACCAGAATAACCGAGTAATAGAAGTGGGAGCTGTCACTTTTTCTCCAGAACTCAGGGGAACACGTATAGGGACAGAGGCTCAATATCTCCTAGCTCGCTATGTTTTTGAAGAGCTTAACTATCGTCGCTATGAGTGGAAATGCGATGCTCTAAATCTGCCATCAAGACGAGCTGCGGAGCGTTTGGGCTTTGTTTATGAAGGAACCTTCCGCCAGGCAGTTGTTTATAAGGGGCGCACGAGGGATACGGATTGGTTGTCTATGATTGATAAGGACTGGCCTCAAGTCAAAGCTCGTTTAGAAACATGGTTGGCTCCTGAAAATTTTGATAAAAATGGACGGCAGTACAAGAGCTTAAGAGAATTCTAAGAGATGTTGAGATGATAACTATTAGAAAGCAAGAAGTTGTTAAGTTAGAGGCTGTTCTGCATCTCTATCAGGCAGTTAGATGGACAAATTATACACATCAACCTCAGATGTTGGAGAAAGCCTTGTCTCACTCATTAGCGATTTATCTGGCACTTGATGGCGATGCCGTGGTGGGCTTGGTTCGTTTGGTCGGAGATGGTTTTTCATCTATTTTTTTCCAGGATTTGATCGTTTTGCCTAGCTATCAGCGCCAAGGGATTGGTAGCAACTTGATGAAAGAGGCTTTAGGTGACTTCAAAGATGCCTATCAAGTCCAACTAGTGACTGATCAGACAGAAAAAACCTTGGGATTTTATCGTTCTCTGGGATTTGAAACCTTATCTGCTTATGATTGTACTGGAATGATTTGGGTGGATCGAAAAAGATAAAAAAATCATTTTTTCTTAAGTAAAGTTTAAGTATCCTCTTGTATTATATAGTTATTAAATAAAGACCTCCTAATACTCTTCGAAAATCTCATCAACCTTCGTTAGAGTCGATTTAGCTAACTATAGTTATGCTTGCGCCTATCTGCCTAGTCTGATTTCGATTTTCATTGAGTACCCTTTATTTAATGAAATCCCAAACTTTTCTTTTTCATCATAATCTCCTAAAGAAGTCACCCAATCAGGTGGCTTTTTTATGACTTGGAGAGGAAAAATCCATTTGGAAAAAAATTTTTTAAAAAATGATAAATCAGGGAAAAAGTTAAGTTAGTTTTAAGATTCATCTTGTATCATATAATCATTAAATAAAGACCTCCTAACTTTATTTAATGAAATCCTAAACTTTTCTTTTTCATAATAATCTCCCTAAAGAGGCCACCCAATCAGGTGGCTTTTTTGTTTGTGGCTTGGATTTTTGATATAATAGAGCCATGAGTAGAATTTTAGATAATGAAATCATGGGGGATGAGGAGTTGGTAGAACGTACCCTCCGTCCCCAGTATTTACGTGAATATATTGGGCAGGATAAGGTCAAGGACCAGCTGCAAATCTTTATCGAGGCAGCAAAAATGCGGGATGAGGCGCTGGACCATGTTCTTTTATTTGGTCCTCCAGGTCTCGGGAAAACAACCATGGCCTTTGTTATTGCCAATGAACTGGGAGTCAACCTCAAGCAAACGTCTGGTCCTGTCATTGAAAAAGCAGGTGACTTGGTAGCTATTTTAAATGATTTGGAGCCTGGAGACGTTCTCTTTATTGACGAGATTCATCGCTTGCCCATGTCGGTGGAAGAGGTGCTTTATAGTGCCATGGAGGACTTTTACATCGACATCATGATTGGGGCTGGAGAGGGCAGTCGCAGTGTTCATTTGGACTTGCCACCTTTTACCTTGATTGGTGCAACGACCCGTGCGGGTATGCTTTCTAATCCTTTGAGAGCACGTTTCGGGATTACAGGCCATATGGAATACTATGCCCATGCTGATTTGACGGAGATTGTTGAGCGGACGGCAGATATTTTTGAGATGGAAATCACCCATGAGGCAGCTGCTGAGCTGGCCTTGCGTAGTCGAGGAACTCCTCGTATTGCCAATCGTCTCCTCAAGCGCGTGCGCGACTTTGCGCAGATTATGGGGGATGGATTAATCGATGATGTCATTACGGATAAGGCCTTGACCATGCTAGATGTAGACCGTGAAGGCTTGGACTATGTGGACCAAAAAATCCTTCGTACCATGATTGAGATGTATGGTGGGGGTCCTGTCGGTCTAGGAACTCTTTCTGTTAATATTGCCGAGGAGCGTGAGACGGTCGAAGATATGTACGAACCTTACCTGATTCAGAAAGGCTTTATCATGCGGACACGGTCTGGACGGGTTGCGACAGCTAAGGCTTACGAACATTTGGGCTATGAGTATAATGAAAAATGAGCAAGAAATTCTAGATGCTTTCAGAGAAAATCTGGATATGATGACTATTCTGACCATCATTCGTGATCTTGATCTGAAAGATTCGTGGTTGGCGGCAGGGTCTGTCAGAAATTTTATCTGGAATCTCTTGTCAGACAAATCGCCTTTTGACCATGAAACAGATGTGGATGTGATTTTCTTTGATCCAGATGTTTCTTATGAGGAAACAGTATCCCTAGAGAACAAGCTGAGAGAGGACTTCCCCCAGTATCAGTGGGAGTTGAAAAATCAGGTCTATATGAATCAGCACAGTCCTCACACTGCGCCCTATACCAGTTCTCGTGATGCTATGAGTAAGTATCCCGAGCGTTGCACGGCGGTAGGCCTTCGCTTGAATGAAGATTCCACATTAGAGCTCTTTGCGCCCTATGGTCTAGAGGATATTTTGAATTTTCAGGTTTCCCCAACTCCTCATTTCTTAGAGAATGAGGACCGAATGAAGCTCTATCAAGAACGCTTGTCCAAGAAAAATTGGCAAGAAAAATGGGAAAATCTCACTTTTTCAAAAAACTTAAGAAAAATTTAAGTTAGGGACGGTATACTAGGTTCATAAGTTAAGAGGAACTTAACTTAAACTCCTAAAACTTTTTCATAATAATCTCCCTATAAAATTAAGTCGCCCAATCAGGCGGCTTATTTTTTGTCTGTACGGAGAGCTAATAACTTAGCAATAGAAGAAAATAGGGAAATATGGTATAATGAAACGATAGATTTTTGAATAGGAATAAGAACATGTTTGGATTTTTTAAGAAAGATAAAGCTGTAGAAGTTGAGGTTCCAACACAGGTTCCTGCTCATATTGGCATCATCATGGATGGGAATGGCCGCTGGGCTAAAAAACGGATGCAACCACGGGTTTTTGGTCATAAGGCGGGGATGGAAGCCCTCCAAAAAGTGACCAAGGCAGCTAACAAGATGGGAGTTAAGGTCATCACGGTTTATGCCTTTTCAACAGAGAATTGGACACGCCCAGATCAAGAAGTCAAGTTTATCATGAACTTGCCAGTCGAATTTTATGATAACTATGTCCCTGAATTGCATGCAAATAACGTTAAGATTCAGATGATTGGGGAGACAGACCGTTTGCCTAAGCCGACTTTTGAAGCTTTGAAAAAAGCAGAGGAATTGACCAAGAACAATACGGGCTTGATTCTCAATTTTGCGCTTAACTATGGTGGCCGTGCTGAAATTACGCAGGCTCTTAAAGGCTTAGCTCAAGATGTTCTAGATGCTAAAATCAACCCTGGTGACATCACAGAAGACATGATTGGGGACTATCTTTTCACGCAACATCTGCCAAAGGATTTGCGAGATCCAGATTTGATTATCCGTACGAGTGGTGAGTTGCGTTTGAGTAATTTCTTGCCATGGCAAGCAGCCTATAGCGAGCTTTACTTTACGGATACCTTGTGGCCTGATTTTGATGAAGCCGCCTTGCAGGAAGCTATTGCTGCTTTTAACCATCGCAATCGCCGTTTTGGAGGAGTTTAGGAGAAGATATGACCAAGGATTTACAAAAGAGAACATTGTTTGCGGTATTGGCCCTGGCGATTTTCCTTCCAGTCTTGTTTGTGGGAGGGCTCCTGTTGCAGATAGGGATTGGCTTGTTAGCGATGCTAGGCGTCCATGAACTCTTGCACATGAAGGGGCTAAAGACTATGACCATTGAGGGTGCTTTGACTCTTTTTGCGACCTTCGCTCTCACAGTTCCTTTAGAAAATTACCTAACATTTTTGCCTGTTGATGGGAATGTGGTTGCCTACAGTGTTTTGATTACCATAATGCTAGGGACGACCGTTTTCAGTAAAAACTATACAATTGAAGATGCCGCTTTTCCAATTGCTGTGAGCTTTTATGTTGGTTTTGGCTTCAATGCCTTACTAGATGCTCGGGTGGCAGGTTTTGACAAGGTACTTTTGGCCCTTTTTATCGTTTGGGCGACAGATAGCGCAGCCTACCTGACAGGGATGAATTTTGGTAAACATAAGTTGGCACCAAGAGTTTCTCCTAATAAGAGTATTGAGGGCTTTGTCGGTGGTATTCTAGGTGCGGTACTGATAACAGTGATTTTCATGTTAGTGGACAGCACAGTTGCTCTTCCTTATGGGATTTATAGAATGAGTCTCTTTGCTGCCTTCTTCAGTGTGGCAGGTCAGTTTGGTGACTTGATTGAGAGTGCCATGAAACGCCATTTCGGTGTTAAGGATTCTGGAAAATTTATCCCTGGACATGGCGGTGTGTTGGATCGCTTTGACAGCATGCTGATTGTGTTTCCAATGATGCACTTATTCGGCCTGTTTTAAAGAAAGGAATATTGAATGATTGGATTGCTAACCTTTATCCTCGTTTTTGGGATTATTGTGGTGGTGCATGAGTTTGGACATTTTTATTTTGCCAAGAAATCGGGCATTCTAGTTCGTGAATTTGCCATTGGTATGGGGCCCAAGATTTTTTCTCATATCGGTAAGGATGGCACTGCTTATACCATTCGAATCCTTCCTCTAGGAGGCTATGTTCGTATGGCAGGATGGGGTGATGATGCGACAGAGATCAAGACAGGAACTCCGGTCAGTTTAACACTTGCTGATGATGGTAAGGTCAAACGGATTAACCTCTCAGGGAAGAAACTGGATCAAACGGCTCTTCCTATGCAGGTAACCCAGTTTGACTTTGAAGACAAGCTCTTTATCAAGGGTTTGGTTCTGGAAGAAGAAAAGACTTTTACAGTGGATCATGATGCAACGGTTGTTGAAGAAGATGGAACCGAAGTGCGCATCGCTCCTTTGGATGTACAGTATCAAAATGCTTCTATCTGGGGCAAGCTCATCACCAACTTTGCAGGTCCTATGAATAACTTTATCTTAGGTGTTGTTGTTTTTTGGATCTTGATCTTTTTACAAGGCGGTGTTAGAAATACTCAGACCAATCTCTTTCATGTCATGCCAGAGGGAGCTTTGGCTAAGGTAGGCGTAGCTGAGACCGCTCAAATTACCAAGGTCGGCTCGCATGAGGTTAAGAATTGGCAAGACTTGACCCAGGCTGTGGAAGCAGATACCAAGGACAAGACAGCCCCGACCTTGGATGTGACCATTTCTGAAAATGGTAGCGAAAAACGAGTCACGGTAACGCCAGAAGAAAATCAAGGACGTTACATTCTCGGGGTTCAACCAGGGATCAAGTCAGACTTTCTGTCCATGTTTGTTGGTGGATTTACAACTGCTGCTG
The DNA here is from genome assembly GCA_963554735.1 of Streptococcus oralis. Lineage (GTDB taxonomy): Bacteria > Bacillota > Bacilli > Lactobacillales > Streptococcaceae > Streptococcus > Streptococcus oralis_CX. The sequence goes on along the minus strand of CAUVSV010000039.1, from coordinate 4,493 downwards.
ATTCAGGGCTCCGTATCCTTTCGGCTCTGAAAAACTTGATTTTCCATCCAGATTTGAACAAACTCGGTGGTCCCGTTGCCATTTTTAAGGCAAGTAGCGATGCTGCTAAAAATGGAATTGAGAACGTCCTCTACTTCCTAGCCATGATTTCCATCAATATCGGGATTTTTAACTTGATTCCGATCCCGGCTTTGGATGGTGGAAAGATTGTGCTCAATATTTTAGAGGCTATCCGCCGGAAACCCCTTAAACAAGAAATTGAAACCTATGTCACCATGGCTGGTGTAGTTATCATGGTTGTTTTGATGCTAGCTGTGACCTGGAATGACATTATGCGACTCTTCTTTTAGATAATCGAGGAATATTATGAAACAAAGTAAAATGCTAATCCCAACGCTTCGCGAAATGCCAAGCGATGCTCAAGTTATCAGCCACGCCCTTATGTTGCGTGCTGGTTATGTTCGTCAAGTTTCTGCTGGTGTTTATTCTTACCTACCACTCGCTAACCGTGTGATTGAAAAGGCTAAAAACATCATGCGCCAAGAGTTTGATAAGATTGGTGCGGTGGAGATGTTGGCTCCTGCCCTTCTCAGTGCCGATCTTTGGTGTGAATCAGGTCGTTATGAAACCTATGGTGAAGACCTTTATAAACTGAAAAACCGTGAAAAGTCAGACTTTATCCTAGGTCCGACACACGAAGAAACTTTTACGGCTATTGTTCGTGACTCTATCAAGTCTTACAAGCAATTGCCACTCAACCTTTACCAAATCCAACCGAAATACCGTGATGAAAAACGTCCACGTAACGGACTTCTCCGTACGCGTGAATTTATCATGAAAGACGGCTATAGTTTCCATGCTAATTACGATAGTTTGGATGTGACTTATGACGAGTACAAGGCAGCCTATGAACGTATCTTCACTCGTAGTGGTTTGGACTTCAAGGCCATCATCGGTGATGGTGGCGCCATGGGTGGTAAGGATAGCCAAGAATTTATGGCCATTACACCAGCTCGTACAGACCTTGACCGCTGGGTTGTCTTGGACAAGTCAGTTGCCTCATTTGATGAAATTCCTGCAGAAGTGCAAGAAGAAATCAAGACAGAATTGCTCAAATGGATGGTTTCTGGTGAAGACACCATTGCCTACTCAAGTGAGTCTAGCTATGCAGCTAACTTAGAAATGGCAACAAACGAGTACAAACCAAGCAACCGTGTCGTTACGGAAGAAGAAGTAACTCGAGTGGAAACACCAGGTGTTAAATCTATTGACGAAGTCGCAACCTTCCTTAACATCCCAGAAGAACAAACAATCAAAACCCTCTTCTACATGGCAGATGGTGAGCTTGTTGCAGCCCTTCTAGTTGGAAATGACCAACTCAATGAAGTTAAGTTGAAAAACCACTTGGGAGCAGATTTCTTTGACATTGCGAGCGAGGAAGAAGTAGCAAGTGCTGTTCAAGCCGGCTTTGGTTCACTTGGCCCAGTTGGTTTGCCAGAAAATGTGAAAATCATTGCAGACCGTAAGGTGCAAGATGTTCGCAATGCTGTTGTAGGGGCTAATGAAGATGGCTACCACTTGACGGGTGTGAATCCAGGTCGTGACTTTACTGCAGAATACGTGGATATTCGCGAAGTTCGTGAGGGTGAAATTTCACCAGACGGACAAGGCGTTCTTAACTTTGCCCGTGGTATTGAGATCGGTCATATTTTCAAACTCGGAACTCGCTACTCAGCAAGCATGGGTGCAGATGTTTTGGATGAAAATGGTCGTGCTGTGCCAATCATCATGGGTTGTTACGGTATCGGTGTTAGCCGTCTTCTCTCAGCTGTTATGGAGCAACACGCTCGCCTCTTTGTCAACAAAACGCCAAAAGGTGAATACCGTTACGCTTGGGGAGTTAACTTCCCTAAAGAATTGGCACCATTTGATGTGCATTTGATTACTGTCAATGTTAAAGATGAAGAAGCGCAAGCCTTGACAGAAAAATTAGAAGCAAACTTGATGGACGCTGGTTACGAAGTCTTGACAGATGACCGTAACGAACGTGTCGGAGTGAAGTTTAGCGATAGCGACTTGATTGGTCTTCCAATCCGTATCACTGTTGGGAAAAAAGCAGCCGATGGCATTGTAGAAGTTAAGATTAAGGCGACTGGTGACACCATCGAAGTTCATGCAGACAACTTGCTCGAAACCCTTGAAATCCTCAGCAAGAAATAAAAACTATAATCAGAAGAAAAACAAGGCAAAAATGTAACTAGTTTTTACCTTGTTTTTTCTATATAATAGGAAAAATGAATAAACGAAGAGGTAAAGCTATGCTAAAATTTCCAAAGGATTTTGTTTGGGGTTCCTCCACTTCTGGACCGCAAACTGAAGGGCGCGTGCCTGGTGACGGCAAGGGGGATAATCTCTGGGATTATTGGTATCAAGTAGAGCCAAACCGCTACTACAATGGGATTGGACCTGATAAAACATCGACCTTCTATGAGAACTGGGAAAAGGATATTGAGCTTTTGGTAGAGACTGGGCATACAGCCTTCCGAACTTCTATCCAGTGGTCTCGTATTTTCCCGCAAGGTCGTGGAGAGGTCAATCCGCAAGGGGTGGCTTTCTACCGTCAGGTTTTTGAGGCTATTAAGGCCAAGGGGATTCGTCTCTTAGTCAATCTCTATCACTTCGACCTGCCTTTTGCCCTTCAAGAAGCTGGTGATGGCTGGGAAAATAAGGCAACTGTCAAGGCTTATGAAGACTATGCTCGTTTTTGTTTTGAGACTTACGGTGACTTGGTAGACCAATGGATTACCTTTAATGAACCCATCGTCCCCGTAGAATTTGGTTATTTTTATGATGCCCATTATCCTCACAAGGTGGATGCCAAAGCAGCGGTTAAGGTTGCCTATCATACGCAACTGGCTAGTAGTCTTGCGGTTAAGGCCTGTCATGAGATTCTGCCTGGCTCTAAGATTGGAATTGTACTTAACTTGACACCAGCCTATCCACGTAGCCAGCATCCTGCGGATGTCAAGGCTGCGCGCATTGCCGACCTCTTCCAAGCTCAATCTTTCCTAGATCCGTCTGTCTTGGGAGCTTATCCAGAGGAATTGGTGGAAATTTTAGCTGAGCATGATTTGCTGCCAGAGTACACTGTTGAAGAGTTAGAACTCATTCGCGAGAATACAGTTGATTTCCTTGGAGTCAACTACTACCAACCTTTGCGCGTTATGGCGCCGCGTTTTGCTAAACATCCAGACAGTCCCCTCTTGCCAGAACATTTTTACGAGCCTTATATCATGCCGGGCCGTAAAATCAATCCTCACCGAGGTTGGGAAATCTACGAGCAGGGGATTTATGATATCGCTCAAAATATCAAAGAAAATTATGGTAATATTGAGTGGATGTTGACAGAGAATGGCATGGGTGTTGAAGGTGAGGATAAATTCCGTGAGAATGGCATGATTCAGGACGACTATCGTATCGACTTTGTCAAAGGACATCTGCGTGAACTTCACCGTGCCATTGAAGACGGAGCCAATTGTAAGGGTTACTTAATCTGGACCTTTATTGATTGCTGGTCATGGCTCAATAGCTATAAAAACCGCTACGGTCTAGTTGAGCTTGACTTGGAAACACAGGAACGTCGCCTGAAGAAATCAGGCCACTGGTTCAAGGAACTCAGCGACCATAATGGATTTTAAGAATAAAAAGAGTGAGATGGTGTTCATCTCACTTTTTATTACAATATCATCACCAAGGTTCCGATCGTAATCAGGATACAGCCAATAACTGTTTTAAACGTCAGGACATCCTGTAGGAAGAAAAAGGCTAGAACGAGGGTAATGACGAGACTGAATTTATCGACAGCAGATACCTCAGTCGCATTGCCCATCTGCAAGGCCTTGTAGTAGCAGAGCCAGGAGGCGCCAGTGGCCAAGCCAGATAAGATGAGAAAGAGCCAACTTTTTCTACTGATGTTGACAATTTCGGTCTGACTATTGGTCAAGAAAACCATGGCCCAGGCCATAAGAATGACGACGACTGTACGAATAGCGGTTGCTAGATTGGATGGGACTCCTTCAATCCCAATCTTGGCTAAAATTGACGTTAAGGCTGCAAAGATAGCTGATAAAAGTGCGAAGAAAAACCACATGGCAAATACCTCCTCCCCTTATTATAAGTAATTGATACCGACTTGTCAGGTATCAAGTGAAATCTTGATAAAATACCAGATAGAAAAACTATACCAATTTTTATTCTTGACAAGTGAGAAAAACAAGTATATACTGTTTTTGCTGATTCCGTAAAGCGAGAATTAGACTATACCAATTTAAGGAGAAAGCACAGCTGGTCTGTGTCGTATATACTATGTGTGGAATTGTTGGCGTTGTTGGAAACACAAATGCAACTGATATTTTGATTCAAGGGCTTGAAAAGCTCGAATACCGTGGCTATGATTCTGCGGGAATTTTTGTCCTAGGTGGTGCTGAAAATCA
>CAUVSV010000038.1:0-15103 GCA_963554735.1 Streptococcus oralis | reverse complement strand
TATCCAGTTCTCACTGTCAAAGTTGAAAATGATGTCTTGAAGATTTCACAAAAACAATTTTTCATCGGTGAGCATGAAGACAAGAACCGTCTCTGGGTTGTACCACTCAACAGCAACTGGAAAGGCCTACCAGATACACTTGAAACTGAAAGCATCGAAATTCCTGGCTACGCAGCCCTTCTTGCTGAAAATAAAACAGCTCTTCGTCTTAACACTGAAAATACAGCCCACTACATTACAGACTATCAAGGAGACTTGTTAGATGCTGTTCTTGCTGAGCTAGAGACACTTGATAATACAAGCAAACTGCAAATCGTTCAAGAACGTCGTCTGCTTGCTGAAGCAGGGCACATTTCTTATGCAGACTTGCTCCCAGTCCTTGATAAATTAGCTAAGGAAGAGTCTTACCTTGTGGTTTCAGCTGTTTCTCAAGTGATTGCTGCCCTTGAGCGCTTTATCGATGAAGGAACAGAAACTGAGAAAGCCTTTAATACTCTCGTTGCTAAATTGGCTCGTCATAACTATGACCGTCTTGGTTTTGAAGCCAAAGATGGAGAATCAGATGAGGATGAATTGGTTCGTCAGTTGGCTGTTTCTATGATGATTCGCTCAAATGATGCTGAAGCTAGTCAAGTCGCTAGCCAAATCTTTGCAACTCACAAGGAGAACCTTGCAGGACTTCCAGCAGCCATCCGTGCACAAGTTCTTATCAATGAAATGAAACACCATGAGACCAAGGACTTGGTCGCAACTTATCTGGACCTCTACACTCATGCCACAGATGCTGTCTTCAAACGTCAGTTGGCAGCTGCTCTAGCCTACAGTACAGATGCTGATAATATCCAAACCTTGATTAGTTCATGGAAGGACAAATTTGTGGTGAAACCACAAGACCTTTCTTCATGGTACCTCCAATTCCTCGGACACCAAGCGACTCAAGAAACTGTTTGGGTATGGGCGCGTGAAAACTGGGCTTGGATCAAGGCAGCTCTTGGAGGTGATATGAGCTTTGACAGCTTTGTCATCTTCCCATCACACATCTTTAAAACAGAGCAACGCTTGGTAGAGTACAAGGAATTCTTTGAGCCACAACTCTCTGACCTTGCTCTTAGCCGTAACATTCGTATGGGTATCAAAGATATCGCAGCGCGTGTTGACTTGATTAAGCGTGAGAAAGCAGCAGTCGAAGCTGTTGTAGCCCAATATGCCAAAGCTTAATTCGTTCGAAATGTAAATAAAGAACTCAACTTTCTATCTGAAAATAAGAGAGAGTTGAGTTTTTTTTAAGGCAATTTTGGTATAATAATCATAACAAGGAGGAGTTTCTGATGATAAAAATCTTATTAGTAGAAGATGACCTAGGTCTGTCAAACTCAGTATTTGACTTTTTAGATGATTTTGCAGATGTCATGCAGGTCTTTGATGGAGAGGAAGGTCTCTACGAAGCAGAAAGTGGCGTTTATGACTTGATTCTGCTTGACCTGATGTTGCCTGAAAAAAATGGCTTCCAAGTTTTGAAAGAATTGCGTGAAAAAGGAATTACGACACCAGTTCTTATCATGACTGCTAAGGAAAGTTTGGATGATAAGGGACATGGTTTTGAGTTGGGGGCAGATGACTACCTCACCAAACCTTTCTACCTAGAAGAACTCAAAATGCGGATCCAAGCCCTTCTCAAACGTTCAGGCAAGTTTAACGAAAATACCTTGACCTATGGGGATGTTGTCGTCAACCTTTCAACGAATGAGGTTAAGGTAGAAGATACGCCTGTGGAACTGCTCGGAAAAGAGTTTGAGTTATTGGTTTACTTCCTTCAAAATCAAAATGTTATTCTTCCCAAGACGCAAATTTTTGACCGTCTATGGGGATTTGATAGCGATACGACGATTTCCGTTGTAGAAGTCTATGTCTCAAAAGTTCGTAAGAAATTGAAGGGAACAGCCTTTGCTGAAAATCTTCAAACTTTGCGTAGTGTCGGGTATATTTTAAAAGATGTTCAATAAACTAAAAAAAACATGGTATGCGGATGATTTCAGCTATTTCATTCGAAACTTTGGAGTGTTCACCCTGATCTTCTCTGCTATGACCTTGATTATCCTCCAGGTCATGCACTCGAGTCTCTACACTTCTGTAGATGAAAAACTCCAAGCCCTTAGTAGCAGTCCCCAAGCGGTTATCCAGTTAGCCCTGAATCGGGCAACTGAAGAGGTCAAGGATATTCAACCAGCAACAGCAGATGCCAACAAGGCTGAAATCAAACCCAATGTTAGCTCCAATACAGAAGTCTTGCTCTTTGACAAGGATTTTAACCAACTCTTACTGGGCAATCGCTTTTTAGGCTTGGACAAGATCAAGCTGGACAAAAAAGAGTTGAATCACATTCGGCAAATCCAAGTTGTCAATAGTTACGGTCAGGAAGAAACCTATCGGATGATTTTGATGGAAACCAACTCTTCCTCCGTATCAAGTAACGTCAAGTATGCGGCGGTTTTAATCAATACTAGCCAGCTCGAGCAAATCAGCCAAAACCACGAGCATTTAATTGTTGTAGTCATGGCTAGTTTCTGGCTCCTGTCTTTAATTGCCAGTGTTTATCTGGCACGTGTCAGTGTCAAACCCTTGCTGGAAAGTATGCAAAAGCAGAAGTCCTTTGTTGAAAATGCCAGCCACGAACTGAGAACGCCTTTGGCCGTTTTACAAAATCGTTTAGAAAATCTCTTTCGAAAACCAGAGGCGACGATCATGGAATCCAGCGAAAGTATTGCTTCGAGCCTTGAAGAAGTTCGAAACATGCGCTTTCTCACGACCAATCTTCTCAATCTTGCACGTCGCGATGATGGAATCAAACCAGAAATAGCAGAAGTATCACCACAGTTCTTTAAGACGACCTTTGCTAACTATGAGTTGATTGCTTCTGAAAATGATCGTATTTTTGAGTATGAAAATCGGATTTATCGTCCCTTCATGACCGATCAGTTGCTCCTAAAACAGCTCATGACCATTTTATTTGACAATGCCATCAAGTATACCGAAGAAGATGGGAAAATTGAGTTCGTAGTTCATGCTACAGATCGTCACCTCTATCTAACAGTAACGGATAACGGAATTGGAATCTCAGCTGCTGACAAGAAGAAAATCTTTGACCGATTTTACCGTGTGGACAAGGCGAGAACCCGTCAGCAAGGTGGCTTTGGTCTTGGACTATCTTTAGCCAAGCAGATCGTAGATGCATTACGAGGAACGATTAGCGTAAAAGATAACAAACCTAGAGGAACAATTTTTGAAGTTAAGATCGCTATTCAATCTCCTTCAAAACGTAAGAATAAATAAAAAAGACAGTTATATAACTGTCTTTTTTGATAACTAGAAAAGAGGTTGGTAGTAGTACCAACCTTTATTTTGAAAATTTTCGTTTCATTATCTTTCGTTGAAGTTGTAAAAGGGCGAAACTAAGACCCATTGCAGCGATAAAGGATAAAGCTGTGTTCAATTTTAAGGCTAAAAAGATAAAACTAAACAGTGCCATAAAAATACAGAAACAAGCGATATTTACAAAAAATAAAATCTCTTTTAGGTTAGGGCCGACTGGGGCTTCAGGTGTGTAATCTTGGTAAAGCGGAGTTTGTTTCGATTCGGGAGCTTGTTCAAACTCATAAGCTTCTAGTTTTCTTGCGGACATGATTCTCTCCTTAACAGTACATAACTATTTTATCATTTTTTATGCAAAGAATTATTACAGGATTGTTACAAAACTACTAAAGTCTCTTATCATCCTCTAAGTCGCTCTCTTGACACCTACAAGGGAAAATGGTAGCATGGATGTTACACTTAGAACAGATGACCTGACCTTCTCTTTTATAAATATACTGAGAAAGGAAAGGATAACTTATATAAATTGATAGCAAGCTGAGGCTTTTTCCTAAGATGATTTGTTGAGTTGCTACCTGGATACTTTTGAAGAGTATTGGTAGGAGTTGTTTTGAATGGATGATAAGACAGCGATTCTGTCTATTGGACTGGGTGGCTTTTAAACTACCTCTGGGAAATGTTAAAGGAGACAAGCATGTATCTTGCTATCAAAGAGATATTACGAAACAAACTTCGATATAGTTTGATTCTAACTACCATTTTTCTTATCGCTTTTATGGTCTTTTTTATGACCAGTCTAGCTCTTGGTCTTGTGCGAAACAACCGAGCCGCTATTGATAACTGGCAAGCGACGGGAGTGGTTTTATCTGACTACGCAAATGATAATTTGACGGCATCTTTTATTCCTGAAAAGGACTACAAGGATAAGAGTTCTGAAGAGGCTGCTCCATTGGGCTATATGTTTGCTGTAACCAATCTAGTCGATGGTAGTGAAAAGGTCAATGTTTCCATTTTTGCTCAAGACTGGGACTCTTTTATCTCTCCTAGTTTGACGGAGGGTCGTTATCCTGAAGGAGATGATGAGGTTGTCGTGGATCAGTCTTTTGAGAACTATGGGATGAAGCTAGGTGATGCCATTCAGCTCAATGGAAGCGATTCAAGTTACAAGATTGTAGGCCTGACTCAAGGAAATAAATTTTTCACCGAGCCTGTTGTTTTTACGAGTCTGACAACTTATTGGACCTTACAAGGAACCTTTAAAGCCAATCGTTCCATCTCTGCCTTGGTATTGAAAAATGACATAGAAGTGACTGGCGATGGACTGAAACAGATTTCCATTCCAAAAATGATATCGAAAATTCCTGGTTACACACCTCAGGTTAATGTATTTTCAGGGATGATTCTTGCTATGATTGTCATCACAGGCTTGATTGTGGGGATTTTTGTCTATATCATTACCATCCAAAAACTAGGACTTTATGGAATAATGCGAGCTCAAGGAATACAGATCAAAACCATTGTATGTTCTCTGTTCTGTCAAATCTTCCTCCTAGCTGGTATGGGGATTGCTTTAGCCTTGCTGGCAATCGGAGGAATGATTTTAGTCTTACCAGCTACCTTCTTTTTCTATCCGAGTTGGATAGCTTACTCTGTCCTAAGTTTGGTAATTTCCTTGATGGCCCTTCTAGGTGGTGTCATTTCACTTCCACGCTTGTTAAAGGTGGACCCGATTACTGCGATTGCAGAGTGATAAGGAGAATAGTATGACAGCATTGATTGAAATGACTCAAGTGACAAAAACTTACGGAGAAGGAAAGATGAAAGTCGTAGCCCTGCATGAGACGAATTTTCAGCTAAATGCGGGAGAGTTCGTGGCTATCGTTGGGCCTTCTGGCTCTGGCAAGACGACCTTTCTAACAACTCTAGGACAACTTCAGGAAGCATCGAGTGGAAAGATTCTAGTAAAGGGGAAGGAAACAGGCAGTTTGACGGAGAAGGAGAAAACAGACCTCCGTTTTAGAGAGTTTGGTTTCATTCTTCAGGCTTCAAACCTAATTCCTTTCCTAACAGTCAAGGAACAGCTGGATTTGATAGACAGACTGGATAAGGGGGAAAATAGTAAAAGTGACCGAAAAGAACTCTTTGAGTTGTTGGATTTGGAAAAAGTAAAAGATCATTATCCTAAGGCCTTATCGGGTGGCGAACGTCAGCGTGCCGCGATTGCTAGAGCGCTTTATAACAATCCAAGTATTGTGCTTGCAGATGAGCCGACAGCCAGTCTGGATACCCAACGTGCCTACCAAGTAACGGAAATGTTGGCTGCCATTGCTCACGAACAAGGTAGAGGAGTTGTCATGATTACACACGATACACGCCTTCTCGATAAGGTTGACCGTATTTATGTCATGAATGATGGTCACCTAGTTGAAGAAACACATGCATAAAATAGAGTGAATGGTACAAGTTACTGTTCACTTTTTGATTGGGAAAAATAGAAATGAGTTTAACCTTTTGTGAAACTCTCAATACCCATAGCTGATTTTTGAGAAATGTGGTATAATTTTTCTTATGGAAAAGATTATCATTACAGCAACTGCTGAAAGTATTGAACAAGTTGAACAGTTACTCGAAGCTGACGTAGACCGTATCTACGTCGGTGAGAAAGATTTTGGCCTTCGTCTGCCAACAACCTTTAGTTATGAAGACTTACGCACCATCGCTAAGTTGGTTCATGAAGCAGGCAAGGAATTGATTGTCGCGGTTAATGCCCTCATGCACCAAGATATGATGGACCGAATCAAGCCTTTTCTAGACTTCTTGGAAGAAATCAAGACAGACTATATTACTGTTGGGGATGCAGGTGTCTTTTATGTAGTCAACCGTGATGGTTATTCCTTTAAGACCATCTACGATGCTTCAACCATGGTGACAAGCAGCCGTCAGATTAACTTCTGGGGCCAAAAGGCTGGTGCATCTGAGGCGGTTTTGGCGCGTGAAATTCCATCTGCTGAGCTCTTCAAGATGCCAGAGATTTTGGAAATTCCTGCTGAAGTCTTGGTTTATGGGGCTAGTGTCATTCACCATTCTAAGCGTCCGCTCTTGCAAAACTACTATAACTTTACGCATATCGATGATGAAAAGACGCGTAAGCGTGACCTCTTCTTGGCAGAACCAAGTGACCCAGAGAGCCATTACTCCATCTTTGAAGATAATCATGGTACCCATATCTTTGCAAATAACGACCTTAATTTGATGACCAAATTGACAGAATTAGTGGAGCATGGTTTTACTCACTGGAAGATAGAGGGGCTCTACACACCAGGTCAAAACTTTGTTGAGATTGCTAGACTCTTTATCCAAGCTCGCAGTTTGATCCAAGAGGGCAAATTCAGCCATGATCAAGCCTTCTTGCTAGACGAAGAGGTCCGCAAGCTCCATCCCAAAAATCGTTTCCTTGATACAGGATTTTATGACTACGATCCTGATATGGTTAAATAGGACATAAAAACCCGAAATAAAAATGTTCGGGTTTTTCCAGTGTATCCATGAAATAAAAACGGATACATGTTATAATAAAAATAGCTCTTTAATGGAGGTGTTTAAGTGGAGAATCTGAAGAAAATGGCAGGTATCAAGGCTGCTGAGTTTGTCAAGGATGGCATGGTAGTTGGACTCGGTACTGGATCAACTGCCTACTATTTCGTAGAAGAAATCGGTCGTCGGATTAAGGAAGAAGGTTTGCAGATTACTGCTGTAACGACTTCCAGTGTGACCAGTAAACAGGCTGAAGGTCTTAACATCCCGCTCAAGTCGATTGATCAAGTAGACTTTGTCGATGTGACGGTTGACGGGGCGGATGAAGTAGATAGCCAGTTCAACGGAATCAAAGGCGGTGGTGGTGCCCTTCTGATGGAGAAGGTTGTCGCAACGTCCTCAAAAGAATATATTTGGGTGGTAGATGAAAGCAAACTGGTAGAGAAACTAGGTGCTTTTAAATTACCAGTAGAAGTGGTTCAGTATGGTGCAGAACAGGTCTTTCGTCGATTTGAGCGAGCTGGCTACAAACCAAGTTTCCGTGAAAAAGACGGCCAACGTTTTGTGACCGATATGCGTAACTTTATCATTGACCTAGCCTTGGATGTCATTGAAGATCCGATTGCCTTTGGGCAAGAATTGGACCATATCGTTGGTGTCGTAGAGCATGGCTTGTTCAACCAAATGGTGGATAAGGTCATCGTTGCTGGACGAGATGGTGTTCAGATTTTAACTTCAACAAAAACAAACTAATCAACATAATAAGGAGATACACTATGTCAAAATTTAATCGAATTCACTTGGTGGTACTGGATTCTGTGGGAATCGGTGCTGCACCAGATGCTAATAACTTTGTCAATGCAGGGGTTCCAGATGGATCTTCTGACACACTGGGTCACATTTCAAAAACAGTTGGTTTGAATGTGCCAAACATGGCTAAAATCGGTCTAGGAAATATTCCTCGCGAAACGCCTCTGAAGACTGTACCAGCTGAAAGCAATCCAACAGGATATGTGACAAAATTGGAAGAAGTATCTCTTGGTAAGGATACCATGACTGGACACTGGGAAATCATGGGACTCAACATTACCGAGCCTTTCGATACTTTCTGGAACGGATTCCCAGAAGAAATCTTGACAAAGATCGAAGAGTTTTCCGGACGCAAGGTCATTCGTGAAGCCAACAAACCTTACTCAGGTACAGCTGTTATTGACGATTTTGGGCCACGTCAAATGGAAACTGGGGAGTTGATTATCTATACTTCAGCTGACCCTGTTTTGCAGATTGCTGCCCATGAAGATATCATTCCTTTGGATGAATTGTACCGTATTTGTGAATACGCGCGTTCGATTACCCTTGAGCGTCCTGCCCTTCTAGGTCGTATCATTGCCCGTCCATATGTAGGTGAACCAGGTAACTTCATTCGAACAGCAAACCGTCGTGACTTGGCTGTATCTCCATTTGCACCAACTGTTTTGGATAAATTGAACGAGGCTGGTATCGATACTTACGCTGTTGGAAAAATCAACGATATCTTTAACGGCGCTGGTATCAATCATGACATGGGCCACAACAAGTCAAACAGCCACGGAATTGATACATTATTGAAGACCATGGGACTTGCTGAGTTTGAAAAAGGATTCTCCTTTACTAACTTGGTAGACTTCGATGCACTATATGGCCACCGTCGCAATGCTCATGGTTACCGTGATTGCTTACATGAGTTCGATGAACGCTTACCTGAAATTATCGCAGCTATGAGAGAAAATGATCTTCTCTTGATCACTGCGGACCATGGAAATGACCCAACCTATGCAGGAACAGACCATACTCGTGAATATATTCCACTTTTGGCCTACAGCCCTGCTTTTAAAGGAAATGGTGTCATTCCAGTTGGACATTTTGCAGATATCTCAGCGACAGTTGCGGATAACTTTGGTGTGGAAACTGCCATGATTGGGGAAAGTTTCTTAGATAAATTGGTATAAGATGACGAGATATGCTTTACTTGTTCGGGGCATTAATGTCGGTGGGAAAAATAAAGTTGTCATGGCGCAACTTCGTCAAGAACTGACAGAGTTGGGACTGGAAAAGGTTGAAACCTACATCAACAGTGGCAACATTTTCTTTACTTCGACAGCTCCCAAAGCCCAATTGGTTGAAAAGTTAGAGGCTTTCTTTGAAATCCATTATCCATTTATTCAGAGCTTTTCTTTGCTGAGTCAGGAAGACTATGAAGCAGAGCTGGAGAATCTGCCAGATTGGTGGACCAAAGACCTGGCACGAAAAGATGTGCTCTTCTACACGGAGAGCTTGGATGTGGATCAAGTGATCGAGAAAGTGAACAGTTTGGAACTGGAAGATGAAGTCGTTCATTTTGGAAGACTTGGGATTTTCTGGGGGAAATTCTCTGAAGAATCATACTACGAAACAGCCTATCACAAATACTTACTCAAGATGCCTTTCTACCGCCAAATCACCATTCGTAATGCTAAAACTTTTGACAAAATCGGTCAAATGCTAAAAAAATAATAAAGGAGACACAATGACTTTTTTAGATAAAATCAAGGAAACAGCTGCTTTCTTGAAAGAAAAGGGTATCCAAGCGCCTGAGTTCGGTCTAATCCTTGGATCAGGACTTGGAGAATTGGCAGAGGAAATTGAAAATCCTGTTGTAGTAGACTATGCAGATATTCCCAACTGGGGCCGTTCGACAGTAGTCGGTCACGCTGGTAAATTGGTATATGGTGACCTTGCAGGTCGCAAGGTCTTGGCTCTTCAAGGTCGTTTCCATTTCTATGAAGGAAATCCTCTTGAAGTCGTGACTTTCCCAGTTCGTGTGATGAAAGTTCTCGGATGCGAAGGTGTCATTGTAACCAATGCAGCTGGAGGTATTGGATTTGGTCCTGGTACCTTGATGGCTATCTCAGACCATATCAATATGACGGGGCAAAACCCATTGATGGGTGAAAATTTGGATGATTTTGGTCCACGTTTCCCAGATATGTCTAAAGCCTACACTCCAGAATACCGTGCTACTGCCCATGAAGTGGCTAAGAAACTTAGTATCAAGCTTGATGAAGGTGTCTATATCGGTGTTACTGGTCCGACATATGAAACACCTGCAGAGATTCGTGCCTATAAGACACTTGGAGCAGATGCAGTCGGTATGTCTACTGTTCCTGAAGTTATTGTGGCAGCCCACTCAGGCTTGAAAGTTCTCGGTATTTCATGTATTACTAACCATGCTGCTGGTTTCCAAGAAGAACTCAACCACGAAGAAGTTGTAGAAGTGACTGAACGTGTTAAAGGTGACTTCAAAGGCTTGCTTAAAGCGATTCTTGCTGAATTGTAATTAATAATCAATCATAGAAAGGGTGGATTCAAGTTTTTTCTTGAGTTTGTCTTGCTATAAAATAACAAATGAAAAAGGCGGAGTATGTGTTTAAATGCTACTCCCTCTTTAAAGTTTATAAATAGAAAGGTAGAGCGAAGTGTTCAAATTTGAACACGAGCGGAAAACTTGGAAAATAAATAATCTGACTGAGAAATCAGGATTTCTCGCCAGATTCCTAATTTTCAGTCGTTTTCTTCTCGCTCTCTAATCTTCATAAAATAAAGAAAGGATGGGTAAACCGTATTCGCTGAACTGAATACGGGCGGAGAACTATGTAAAAAAGATAAACTGTCTAGCATCTGCGATGTGTCGTCAGTTTCCTATTTTTACTTTGTTCTCTGTCGCTATCCTAAATATACAATAAAGAAAGGTAGAGCAAGGTGTTCTAATTTGAACACGAGCGGAAAACTCGGAAAATAGATAATCTGATTGAGAAATCAGGATTTCTCATCAGATTCCTAATTTTCAGTCGTTTTCTTGTCGCTCTTTGTATCATAAATTATGTCTATCCATATTGCTGCTCAGCAGGGTGAAATTGCTGATAAAATTCTTCTTCCAGGGGATCCTCTTCGTGCTAAGTTTATTTCGGAGAACTTCCTTGAAGATGCTGTTTGTTTTAACGAAGTGCGTAACATGTTTGGTTACACTGGTACTTACAAGGGTCACCGTGTATCTGTCATGGGAACTGGGATGGGGATGCCATCAATCTCTATCTATGCCCGTGAGTTGATTGTGGACTACGGTGTAAAGAAATTGATCCGCGTGGGAACTGCTGGTTCTTTGAATGAAGATGTCCACGTCCGTGAATTGGTTTTGGCGCAAGCAGCTGCAACCAACTCAAACATCATCCGCAATGACTGGCCACAGTATGATTTCCCACAAATCGCTAGCTTTGATTTGCTAGACAAGGCCTACCATATCTCCAAAGAACTTGGTATGACAACCCACGTTGGGAACGTCTTGTCATCAGATGTCTTTTACTCAAACTACTTTGAAAAGAACATCGAGCTTGGTAAATGGGGAGTCAAGGCTGTGGAAATGGAAGCAGCAGCTCTTTACTATCTTGCTGCCCAACACCACGTTGATGCCCTTGCTATCATGACCATTTCTGATAGCTTGGTCAATCCAGATGAAGACACCACTGCAGAAGAACGCCAAAACACCTTCACTGATATGATGAAAGTCGGCTTGGAAACCTTGATTGCAGAGTGAAATGTAAAAGAAAATCCTGATTTCAAGTTGAATCAGGATTTTTTCATAGATGCGATTTTTTCTGGGTCTGGTGTAACGCGGAGGGTCTTTTGTCCTGTGTAGGTTACAAAGCCAGGTTTTCCACCAGTTGGTTTGTTGAGTTTCTTGACTTCAATCATATCCACTTGAACTAGATTTGACAAACGCCCTTTGGAGAAGTAGGCAGCTAGTTCAGCTGCATCTGTCTTGACTTCATCAGATGGATCAAGATTTCCTGAGATGACGACGTGGCTTCCAGGGATGTCCTTGGCATGGAACCAAAGTTCCTCCTTGCGGGCCATTTTAAAGGTCAACTCTTCATTTTGAAGATTGTTTCGACCGACATAGATGATGGTCTTGCCATCGCTCGCCAGATACTGTTCTGGTTTTTTGCGTTTCTGAATTTTCTCGCGTTGGCGTCTTCTAATGAAGCCTGTTTGGATCAATTCTTCACGGATTTCAGCGATTTCTTCCAGTCCAGCTTGGTTGAGTACGGTTTCGACACTTTCTAGATAAAGAATGGTGGCCTTGGTTTCTTCGATCAACTCAGTCAGGTATTTGACAGCTTCTTTGAGCTTCTGATAGCGTTTAAAGTAGCGTTGAGCATTCTGGCTGGGAGTCAAGGCCTTATCAAGCGCAATGGTGATAGGTTGGTTGGTGTAGTAGTTGTCCAAGGTAACCTGATCTTGGTCATTAGGCACTTGGTGGAGGAAGGTTGTCAGCAATTCCCCTTTTTGGCGAAATTCCTCAGCATTGTCTGTCGCTAGTAACTCTTTTTCTTGTTTTTTTAGCTTATGACGATTTTTTTGAAGTTCATTTTCAACACGGCGAATGAGCTCACTGGCTTGCTGTTTGACGCGATCGCGCTCTGCCTTATCTTTGTAATAGGTATCCAGAAGATCAGAGAGACTGGCAAAAGGCTCTCCCACCTGATTTGCAAAAGGAACTGGGCTGAAAGAAGTCTCCGTTAGGAAAGGCTTGGTTTCTTGCCCGAAGAAGTTTCGGAAAGTAGACAGTTTATCACTGACAAGAATGTTTTCCAATTCATTTGCCGTATCACGTCCTAGACCTTGAAAGAGACTTTGAAGATTTTTTGCTGTTAGTTCCTGTGTTTGCAGGATTTCAAAGAGCTTTTCATCCTTGACGGTAAATGGATTGAGAGACTCGGTGCTTGGTGGAGCGAGATAGGTCGATCCGGGGAGCAAGGTGCGGTAGCTATTTTGTGAAAAGCCAACGTGTTTAATAACTTCGAGGATTCTATGGCTGCTTTTATCCACGAGGAGAATATTACTGTGTTTGCCCATGATTTCGATAATCAAGGTAGCCTGAATATGGTCCCCAATCTCGTTTTTATTGGAAACGGTAATTTCCACAATACGGTCATTTTCGATTTGCTCGATCGACTCAATCAGGGCACCCTGCAAATACTTTCTCAAAACCATGATAAAAGTGGAAGGTTGGGCTGGATTTTCAAAGGTTGTTTGGGTCAGCTGGATGCGACCAAAAACGGGATGGGCAGAGAGGAGCAGGCGATGGCTTTGGCGATTGCTGCGGATTTGCAAGACCAACTCTTGTTCAAAAGGTTGATTGATTTTCTGGATGCGACCATTGACCAACTCTCTTCGCAATTCCTCAATCATGTGGTGTAAAAAAAATCCGTCAAATGACATCGTTCTCTCCTTGTGATTGTATTCCATAGTATTATATCAAAAAGGTAGAATAAAATCATGGAAATATGGTATAATAAAGCCAAGTAAAGAGAATCGAGAAGCACATGTATATTGAAATGGTAGATGAAACTGGTCAAGTTTCACAAGAAATCTTGCACCAAACCCAAGAAATTTTGGAATTTGCAGCCCAAAAAATAGGAAAAGAAGACAAGGAGATGGCAGTTACTTTTGTGACCAATGAGCGTAGTCACGAACTCAACCTCGAGTACCGTGATACAGATCGCCCGACAGATGTCATCAGCCTTGAATATAAACCAGAGTTGGACATTGCCTTTGATGAAGAAGATTTGCTTGAAAATCCTGAATTAGCAGAAATGATGTCCGAGTTTGATGCCTATATTGGGGAACTGTTCATCTCTATTGATAAAGCGCATGAGCAGGCTGAGGAATATGGCCACAGCTTTGAGCGTGAGATGGGCTTCTTGGCAGTACACGGCTTTTTACACATTAACGGCTACGATCACTACACTCCGGAAGAAGAAGCGGAGATGTTCGGTTTACAAGAAGAAATTTTGACAGCCTATGGACTCACAAGACAATAAACGAAAATGGAAAAATCGTGACCTGGTATCTAGTTTAGAATTTGCTCTTACAGGAATTCTGACTGCTTTCAAGGAAGAACGCAATATGCGAAAACATGCAGTGACGGCTCTAGTAGTCATCCTTGCAGGTTTTGTTTTTCAGGTGTCACGAATCGAATGGCTCTTTCTCCTAATGAGCATTTTCTTGGTAGTAGCCTTTGAAATTATCAACTCTGCTATTGAAAATGTGGTGGATTTGGCCAGTCACTATCACTTTTCCATGCTGGCTAAAAATGCCAAGGATATGGCGGCTGGCGCGGTATTAGTGGTCTCTCTTTTCGCAGCCTTAACAGGTGCATTGATTTTTCTCCCACGAATCTGGGACTTAATATTTTAAACAGTAAGAGGAAATTATGACATTTAAATCAGGCTTTGTAGCCATTTTAGGGCGTCCCAATGTTGGGAAGTCAACCTTTTTGAATCACGTCATGGGGCAAAAGATTGCTATCATGAGTGATAAGGCGCAAACAACGCGCAATAAAATCATGGGGATTTACACCACAGATAAGGAGCAAATCGTCTTTATCGACACTCCGGGGATTCACAAGCCTAAGACGGCTCTTGGTGATTTTATGGTGGAATCTGCCTACAGCACCCTTCGTGAAGTGGATACTGTTCTCTTCATGGTGCCAGCTGATGAGCCACGTGGTAAGGGCGACGATATGATTATCGAGCGTCTGAAAGCTGCCAAGGTTCCTGTGATTCTGGTGGTGAATAAGATTGACAAGGTTCATCCAGACCAGCTTTTGGCTCAGATTGATGACTTCCGTAACCAGATGGACTTTAAGGAAATCGTTCCTATCTCAGCTCTTCAGGGAAATAACGTTTCTCGTCTAATTGACATTCTCAGTGAAAATCTTGAGGAAGGTTTCCAGTATTTCCCAGCTGATCAAATCACAGATCATCCTGAGCGTTTCTTGGTTTCAGAGATGATTCGTGAGAAAGTTCTTCATTTAACTCGTGAAGAGATCCCTCACTCAGTTGCTGTAGTAGTTGACTCTATGAAGCGTGATGAAGAGACCGACAAGGTTCATATCCGAGCTACTATTATGGTTGAGCGTGATAGCCAAAAGGGTATCATCATCGGAAAAGGTGGCGCCATGCTCAAGAAAATTGGGACCATGGCCCGTCGTGATATCGAACTCATGCTAGGGGATAAGGTTTTCCTAGAAACTTGGGTCAAGGTCAAGAAAAACTGGCGTGATAGAAAGCTAGATTTGGCTGACTTTGGCTATAATGAAAAAGAATACTAAGTAGAGGTG
>CAUVSV010000037.1:0-15332 GCA_963554735.1 Streptococcus oralis | reverse complement strand
TCTGTCAAACCAGCGATACGCGCACGAAGTTCTGCATTTTCACCCACACGCTCAGTCGCAAAGAGTTCTTTGTTAGCTGCAAGAGCTTCTGCACCTTGACCATTGCGGATAGCATCCAAATCACGAATCTCATCCAATTTTTCAACTGCAAAAGCAAAGTGGTTCAAGATAGCTGGCTCAAATTCTTCATTAGCAGTTGTAAATGGCACATGAAGAAGTGAGCATGAGCTTGTCAATACGATGTTTTCAGCTGGGATTTGCTCAAGAACAGCCAAGCTCTTTTCGTAGTTGTTGCGCCAGATGTTTTTACCATTGACGATACCAGCATAGAGAGTCTTGTCAGCTGGGAAACCACCTTTGACCAATTCAAGAGTTTTCTTACCTTCAACGAAGTCAAGACCGATCGCATCTACTGGCAAGTTCACAAGATCAGAGTAGACGTCACGAACGTCACCGAAGTAAGTTTGAAGCAAGACTTCAAGACCTTTTTTGTCAGCCAAGAGTTTGTTGTAGAGGTTCAAGAAGAGAGTTTTTTCTTCAGCTGTCAAATCTTTGACAAGAGCTGCTTCGTCGAGTTGGATGCGAGTCGCACCAAGCTCAGCCAATTTAGCAAAAACTTCTTGGTAAGCAGCTACTAAGCTATCTACGAAGTCTTCTGCTTTCACGCCTTCCTCAAAGTCTGATAATTGAAGGAAAGTGAACGGACCTACAAGGACAGGACGAGTGTTCAATCCAAGTTCTTTGGCTTCTTGGAACTCATCAAAGATCTTGTGACCAGCCAATTTAACTTGAGTGTCTTTTTCAAATTTAGGCACGATGTAGTGGTAGTTGGTGTTGAACCATTTCTTCATCGGAAGGGCACGAACATCCCCTTTTTCTCCTTGGTAACCACGACCCAAAGCAAAGTAACGCTCAAGGTCAGACAAGTCCAAGTTTTGAACGGATGCAGGTACCACGTTGAAAAGGAAAGCTGCATCGAGGAAGTTGTCATAGTGAGAAAAGTCATTTGATGGGATTTCAGTGATGCCTTTTTCTTTGACAATGTTCCAGTGTTTTGCGCGCAATTCTTTTGCCGCTGCCAAGAGTTCTTCTTCTGAGATTTCTTTTCTAAAGTATTTTTCAGTTGTAAATTTCAATTCGCGGAATTCGCCCAAACGAGGGAAACCGATGATTGTAGTTGACATGATGTGTCCTCCAAAATTTGTTGTTGAAACTATCTTAACAGAAAAGAAACTGTCTGTATAATTGTAAATAATTAGGCTTTGATATAGTTTGAAACTATATCACTCTTTTAGACAATAGAAAAAGACTTGAGACCAGCATCTCAAATCCTTTGTATTGCTTGTTTTATTGCTGTATTTTAGTTGGAATGCTCAAACGTGTTATTAGTAATTCTTATAAGTGACTATGGCTTGTTATTAGAAAAGACTATAGGTCAGTTTAATCAACTTTTTTCCTGTTCAAGTGGAACGACTGCGAGTGTCTTTCCTAAACTAGCTAAGACTTTTAAGACCGTATCCAACTGAGGACTAGTCTTTCCTGTCTCCATCCTAGCTATGACAGGCTGGCTTACTCCACTGAGTTCCTCTAGCTTTTTCTGACTGATACCTTGCTTATGTCTAGCCTCAATCAACTCACTCATAATAGCCACTCGCATATCACTTTCAAGAATTTCTTCCTTGCTAAAGAGTTCTGTTCGGACATCCTTCCAATTACTTCCAATGGCACTATTCTTCATCACTTAACCCTCTTTCTTTTATGTCCTTCAGTTCACGCTTGGCTTTTTTAAATTATAACTCAAAAGTTATTAAAAGTAAATCCTAATACTCATAAAAAGAAGACCTTAGAATCATTCTAAAGGTCTCATTTTTATTATTCGAAAAAAGTATGAGAAGAGTTATAATGTGAAGCTAATCCTGACTCTTACTCCAGCTCTATCCCCTTCTCTCGGAGATTAGCTAAACACTCCTCGTAGTATCCTTCGTCATGCTCACTGTAGATAGGATTACCCAACCTTTCCTCAGGCAAGTCTTCATAGGGAGGGCAAATTTTGCCACGGTAGTTCTTGTCCAGCCACTCTGGACTGACATTGTAGCCACGGCCAGCCATTTCCTCCATGATCAATCGATGATAGGCATAGAGGTGATAAGGCGAGTGAGTAAAGACATAGTCCACCGTCGCATGCTTTCTGCCCCAACCATTACCACGAAGGGCGCAACACTCTCGATGTTGCCCCAAGAGCTGCGAACGTGGAAGTCGTGAAATCAAAGCCTCATGCCAAAGTCTCATGGGAGTCTCCTTTCAGTAAGGTCGAATGTTGCAAGTAGGTATTCGGATAGCGATCCAGCAAGTCTCGAGTCTTAGCAATCAAGTCTTCCTTAGAAGCCTGACCAAAGCGGTAGCGATCCAGCAAGAGCATATAGTCCTTTCGCTCAGCATCTGTCGCTTTCTTTTTGAAATAGCCCCAAATATGCTGAAAGGCATTGCAAACCTGACCTCTATGTTCAGGGATTTGACAGGCACGGTCGATCAGTTCTTGAACCTGACTCAGCTCCACCTCTTCATTCTTCAAGTATTGGCGAATCTCATTGTAAATATTGCTGGAATGACTCAAAACGAGGTATTTGTTTCTAGCCCAGAGTTGTTGGCACTGGGATTTTTGGTTATTATTCATAATTGACATTATACCATGTTTACTCTAAGAATCCTTCCATTTTTACATCGTAAGCGTTTTGAAGATTGAACCAAGTTTTCATCGAAATATTGGTAAACTTCTCTAACTTCTGAGCGATCTCATTACTAATTGATTCCTCACCTTTCACTAATTTGCTAATCGTCTTTGGCGATACCCCCAAATTCTCCGCAAATTCTTTCTGGGTCATCTGATAATCTTCAATTATCTCTCCAATATATTGTCCTGGATGAAAAGCAATCAGGTCTTTGCATTCAATTATTTTATTAGTCATAGTGATTGCTTACCTCCTCTATTTTTAGGATTTCGATTTCTTGCTGACTAGAAATAACTCCAAGAGTATCAGTTCTATAAATCACTCTCCAATTTTTTATCCTTGTAGGATTGAATCCTGTCAAATAATATAGCCAAATTAGAATATCCTTGCATCATTTCATGTTGTTTTATAAATTCCCAGCTTTCTTCATAATCGTCTGCTGGGCATCTACTTTTGAAAAATGTTAAAATCTCATCTAATCCCTCGTCACCTTTTTCATCATACTGGTCAATAAAATTATCAGCAGCTTCTTGCTTTTCATAATCTGGTAATAATTTTTCAAATAAAACATGCTCTAAATTGACAGAATTATAATATACATAACAAGAAACTTGTATTCTATTGATTGTGAGTGACTCACCTTCTTTTAACAACTGAGCAAGTTTTCTAGACTTTGTTTGTCTAGTTTCTACTATCTCGACTTTTTTTTCTTGTGTCGGAAATAATAGTCTTTGAGTTTCTATATCATATTGAAATGAATCTTTTGGTTCGATAGAACTATCAATCACTAGAGACATTGGATCGATATATATTCCATCAGTGTCTGTAACAAAAGCAACAAAAAGTAAATCTTTTGCTTTCAAATTTTTTTTATCCAATTCCTCAGTAATTCTATCACTTGCAATTTTAGGACCAGACGAAAGAGAATATCTTCTATCAGAAAAAACATCCCCATATATTACTTTTAGTGTAATATGTAACTGATCTAATTGTTCTACTAGTGAATCTGTCACAAAACCTACTACAGTTTCATCAGATTCACCCTCTACGAATATTAGGATAACCTTTCTACTTTTATTTGCCAAGTTTCATACCTGCCTTTCTCAAAGCACGTTTGATTTTGCTATTAGATACTCCTTGGTACAGTTCTTCTGCCTGACCTCCAACCTGAATAGCTCGCAAATAGGTATCTCTCAAATTATTACTTGGTTTTATCCCTGTAAGTCTAATATAACGATTTGTAGGAGAAGTTGTTGAAAACACAACTTTATAAGAAGGAAGCTTCTCTAAAACACGCAAATTATGAGAGGTAAAAATGAGCTGTCCCTTAGCGCTTTCAGAAAAAATTTCAATTAGTTCTCCAAGCAGATATTCAAATACTCCAGCATCCAATTCGTCTATAATGGCTATAATATTTTCTTTATTATAGACTTCTACCAAGAATCCAAGCATACTAATAATCTTACGTATACCTTCTGATTCATGCTTTAAAGAAAATCTCTTACCTGCACGATTAGAAATGAAATTGACTTTTTTAAATTTTTCTCCATCTGAATGGATCTCTGTTTCACCAGTTTCCATTTCAAGTGTCAAGTCAGGTATAATAATTGGAACAATTTCATTCAAGTAAGTAATTGTCCCATCATATACAGGATAAAGTTCCTCAGGTATTGAAAATCCCCCATTTTGAAGAGACATTGGAATAATTCCTTGAAAGCTAAGATGAGATTCACGGTTATGATAATTGATTGTCACCGGAGTAACTTCACCACCTGTCATACTAGATAATTCCTGATTAAATATCCTTAAATTTTGACAGAACTCCTCCATTACTCCATATATTTCAATAAGAGTAGAGAGTTCTTGCTTTTCTGATGCAGTAATGAAAGAATGTAATTCTTTTGAAAAAAGAAAAGATCGATTGTCATCAGTAATAGTTTTTGTTAACACACTAATCGCATCTTTCCCCATAATGCTTCTTTGAGATTTTAAAGTCCCTGTGTGCTGAGGTTTCACAGAATCAAAATTACTTCCCTCATACTCATATCTCATTAGATAACGATATCTAGCACCACTTTCTAAGGGTCTATAGCCAATCTCTTCTTTTATTACTATTATATCTTGACTACCTGTAGGCTCACTTGCAGCAAGCTTTACTTTATACCAAATATTATAACGCCCTGGGACTTCTAATTCCAGCGTAATGTTATTTTCACCCACTTGGTCTATAGCATTAAAGATACCCTTTTTATGCGGTGGAATAGAGCCACCTCTCATTAAAGCAGCCAATACTTCAAATACATCTACAACTGCAGTCTTCCCAGATCCATTCTGACCGTAAATACCCGTAACATTGATAAAGTCTGATTTATTCTGAAAATCTATCACTCCATATTGAACGTTTTTTATGTTTTCTATAACAATACTCTTTAACTTCACCATAGATTTCAGCTCCTTATTTTCTCATTTTAATCTATTATACCAAAAAAAGTCATTTTGTATGACTTTTTTTATTATATTTTTTAAAAAAGTTTGTTTTATTTTTAAAAAAAGGAAATTCCCCTACTCCACCTTCACCTGTCCATTCATCAGCATCGGTAATAGCCAATCGCGCAGTTGGGTGAGTTCTTGATTTTGCACATTATTTTGTAAAACTTGGGTTCTAATGCTATCAGTAATTTCCCCGAATTTCTGTATATACGTTTTTTTAAATGGAATCTGGAAGCCAACCATTATATCAGGCGATACCCTTTTATGACTATTTGATGTTCCTGTTGCGAATCGTGTGCAATATTCAATAAATTCTTTACTAGTTGCAACTTGGTATAAAAAATTTTTCTCAAATCGATTAAAAGTTTTCCATACAATAAACTCTGTTGATGATATTGCATTTTCTTCTAAGTTATAAACAACTCGATTAAACCATGGGTTAAGTTTTGAAACTAATAAGTCACTTTTTTCAACTATAAATTTATTACTTCTAATAGTTTCTCCAAGCTCATATGAGAAAGAACCTGAAACATCATATTCTGGTATACTATAATATTTAAATTCTTCTTTAGGAGTTTTCATTGGATTTATTGTCTCTCTACCAATTTCAAGCAATGAAGACAACTTCTCCACTCCCCACCCTTCTGGGATTTCGCGTTTGAGTTCTGGGTTATAGACCATCTTTCCGCCTGATGATTTGTAGGGTTTGCCATTCTGGTCTGGGAAATCAAACTGCACAAACCAGTAGTCATAGAGGGTCTTAGTCATAACTTCCAACTCTTGGTTGATTTGGTTGTTTATTTGGATTTTTTTATCGATTAAAGATAGAATTTTAATAGTCCTTTGTTGACATGTTTTATCACGATAAGCCCTAATCTTAATCGGATGCAAATGGTTTCTATTCATTGTTGGTACACCAGAACCAGATTTTTGATTACCTAAATCCAAATATTGCAATAAATAATATATATATTCAATATCATTCCCTTTGAATTCTTTCACAAAGAGTGAAGTATTGTGAGGGAAAAAATTTTCTCTAATCAAGTGAGGATTACCAACTGTACCACTTCTACCAATTGTGATGCCAGGCCCCTCAACTTTATACTCGTTATGATAGCCTAAAATACCATTTGATGATTGTACCGGATACTTGCCTTCTACAAACTTTGATTTTGGCAAGTCATATCCTCTTTGAAACTCAACTAAGTCACCTAGTATACACTCTTCTAACTTACTCATACTTCAACCCCTTCATTTGTTCTTCAATTTCTTGCTCCAATGCATGCGATTGCTGGAAGAGGTCTGAGAGTTTGTCTTGAAAGGCGGTCATCTTGGCTTCAAACTCGTCTGCTGTGATATCTACATAGTCAATCTTGATGTCAAAGTATTGACCTGCGCTGAGAGAGTAGTTTTTCTCCTTGATATCCTCATAAGAGACGGTGACTGAAAAGTCCTCGACGGCTTCTTTCTTGATAAAGGTCTCGACGATCTTCTGCTCTTCCTCAGGAGATAGCACAGTCTTTTGATTCTTGCCTTCCTTGACCTTGGTTCCGAGGTTTGAGGCATCGATGAGGACGACATCGTCCTTGTTTTTCTTATCGATAAAGAGGATAGAGACGTTGGTACCTGTCGTCGCAAAGATATTAGACGGCATGGAAACGACACCCGCCAGCATTTGATTATCCACCAAGTGTTGACGGATGGCCTTATCAATCCCTGATTGGGCAGTGATAAAGCCTGTCGGTAAGACAACAGCCGCTTGACCGTCTGGCTTCAAGGAGTAGATGATATGCTGGACAAAGAGCTCATAAATCGCCATCTTATCCTTAGACTTGGCTGGAACCTTTGGCACACCTGCAAAGAAACGCTCACTGGCTTCTGGCAAGGTCTCCACTTGGTCACGCCACTCTGAAAAGTCCAGCTTGAAAGGAGGATTGGACACGATATAGTCCATCTTTTCAGGATGGCGATTGGCGATGATGGTATTTCCCTGTACGATATTGTGAATGGAGTGTTGCAGTCCATTCAAGATCAGATTGAGACGGAGGAGATTAGACGATTTTTGCGAGATATCCTGACTATAGACAGTGGTCTTGTCCACACCGATACGACTAGCCAGGTTCATGAGCAAGGTTCCCGAACCAGCTGACGGGTCATAGATCCGCACGTTTGATGGTTGGTCATTTCCCACCAAGATATCAGCGATAATCTTAGCCACAGAGTGAGGCGTGTAGTACTCAGCGTACTTACCACCGCCATCTTTGTTGTAGTCCTTGATCATGTACTCAAAGAGGGTAGAGAAAAAGTCAAAACCTTGTGAAAAAATGGTCTCATCAAACTTAACTCGTGCAAGGAGATTGATGATGGCCTTTGCGACCTCGTTCCGTTTACTGCTATCTGAGATAGTATCAGTAATCAAACGCTCATCAAAGAGACGAATAGCCGTATCTCCGTCTGTATGAACAGAGAAGATATCATTATTGTCAATGGCGATCTGGTTGAGAGTATTTTCAAAAGTTTCGTAGAAAGTCGTCTCGTTTTGCTGACGGTGAAGGGTTTCGATCAACTGGTCAGGCTTGAGCCAAGCTGTGCTGGTACCGATATCCTCCAAGAGCCAGTCATAGTCTTCCTCACTCATGGTCAGTAAGTTTTCATAGGTGTTCCCTGCATCTAGTACCTGTGCTTGATATAAAAACTTATCATTTAAAAATTTGTAGAGGAAAGACTGGGTGAGAAGTTTGTACTCACCCGCTTCTCCGCCCAGTCCTGCATGGGTAAAGACGGCTTTTAAATCATCTACCAAGTCTTGGACTTGGACCTTGTATGTTTCATTCATTAGTGTTGGTATTCCTCTTCATATCCTTCAAATAGCGATTCAACCAATCTATCAAAATCTTGTTTGGCCATATTGCTAGCTGATTGGTTTTTCTTCATTTCTTTTCGGGCTTGCTCGCGAATCATTCGCTTTAGATATTCCTCATTATCTAGAACCCCTTGGTTTTGACCGATTCTATGGTCTAATTTAATCTTAGAACCTTTGATAACATGGTAAATAGCTGGAAATTCACTGACCGTAGTCGAGTTAGTCACATGCTTGTATGAACGAGCTGCCATTTCATCTCCGTTAAAATTCATGGTCAATCGTCTCATACGAGTATAATAATCCTCCACTGACTTAAAGAGTTCTTCATAGTCTTTTTGTGTTTCCTTGATATTTTCCATCGTATAGCCTTCTTGGCCATAGATAAAATGTTTTTGCATGATGCGTTGGAATTCTTCATAGAGAGAAACCCACTCAGGATCCTTTTCATCACGCTGTTTTTTAATCTTACCAGCTACCCGACGTCTCCAATCCTCCAGGTCATTGGCTGCTAGGCGAAGTTCTTCCTCTGCAATCTTGACAAAACTAAAACTTGTCTCAGACATCGCTAAATTTAAGAGCGTTTGACTAGAAAAGTCAGCTGGTTTATCAATCAAGGACAGTGTCAGCATCCGTCTAGAGAGGATATTGAGCAAGGTTGCGACCTGAGCAATGTCAATCTGCTCGATCAATTGATGGTAACCAAGGAGACGAGCAATATTGTAATACTGCTTTATAGACTCCAAAGCTTTTCGTAGATCGATTAACTGCTTTCTATCCTTGATATCATTGATAGCTTGGGAAAAGTATTCCAGATTATCTGTTGGATAGTCAAGCAAGATTAGCTCAGTTTTGCTTAATTCGTGAGAAATCTCGTCTGCTGGGACAAATAGAGAGCCAAAAACATCCTCTCCATTTTCCCCAGTCAAGGCTGTATCATACTCTTGATTGAGTTCTTCCAAATAGGCACGATTGGTCCTATCAAACTCTTTAGAAATATCCGCGAAGTCAATGACATAGCCAAAGAGATAGTCCTTGTAAGGTCGATTGACACGGGTTAGAGTCTGTAAAAGGTTATGAGCCTTGATTTTACGCCCTAGGTAGAGACGTTTGAGACGAGGGGCATCAAAACCTGTCAAGAGCATGGAGTAGACGATGATGAGGTCAATTTTGCCTTCTTTGTAAGCATCTACCTTGTCTTTCTTCTCTTCCTTATCTCCCTCATCATGGAGAATCAATGCAGATGTCAAGTTGATGGTTCCAGCTTTACGACGTTTTTCTAATTGCTTTTCAAGCTCACGCGCCTGCTTTGACGAGTCACAGACGATCATGCCACCAATCGTCTGATCATCAAAAATTACATCACGTGCACGATTAAAGTCCTCAATGATAAAGTCTAACATAGGTTCTACATAACGAGGGTGAGCAAAGATATCCTCCTTGGACAAACCTCCACGTTGGATCTCTTCATTGATGGATCTGAGATTGTCTTTATAAGAAGTTTCGATATCTTCTCGCATCAGGCGTAGGGTAAAGCCATCATCGATAGACTGGTTGTAGTAGTATTTGTGGATATAGTCCCCAAAAATATCACGTGTGGTCGCATGATTTTCCTTGGTCTTGCCATCTTTCTTATAGGTGATCAATGGGGTCCCCGTCAAAGCAATCTTGATTGCATTGGTGTCTGCCTGATAGAGATTTGGTAGGTAGGAACCACGTTCATTATAAGAGCGATGGGCTTCATCAATAAAGTAGATATTTTGACGATTGAGGTCATAACCAGAGCGGTCAGTCAAGTCTGAATTATCCTTGAACTTCTGGATATTGACCACAGCGACATCATAGCCATCTTGTTTTTGATTGAGTTCTTGTGGGTTATTGATGCGCTTAACTTTGAGCCCTCGTTTGGTGAATTCTTTAAAGGCTTGGTCTGCCAGATCCAAACGATCGACGACAAAGTAAAACTGAGGGACAATTCCCTGTTTTGAGAAATAATTGGTCAGATAGCGGATATTGAAGAAAGCCAAGGCCGTCTTCCCTGAACCTTGTGTATGCCAGATAACGCCCTTCTTAACACCTTTTGCAATTGTCTCTTCGATGGCACGTGTCGCAAAATACTGAGGGTAGCGCATGACGTGCTTCTGCAGTTGTATCTGACCATCCTTGCTCTCTTCCTCTACATAGACTAGTCCAAAACGAAGCATAAAGAGCAGGCGTCCTTTCTGATACAAGGAGGACAGAAAGGCATTGCAAGGTGTGTCAGGGTTTAAATTTGTTGTAAATTCTGGCTGGGACTTGAGGGCAAAGTGGTTCATGTCATCTAAAACGAAGTCGATTTGGTCCTCTGTTAAGGTTGCTAAGGAATGAAGAAAATCTTCTTCTCTTTCTTCCTTGAAAGCATTAAACTTGGTTTTTGAATAGGCATTTGAACCGTAGTAAGAGCCCTGTTTCTGTTGACCTTGCCCACTGATATAGGGCAAATTATCAGACAGAGCTATCAACTGGGTGATATTGTTAAAGCGGCGGAACTTGCGATTTTCAAAGCGCTGTCTCGTTCTGTCTTGCTCCGACTGAATTCCTGTTTTCCCATCTCGAATCGCATTTGGCTGTTTCACTTCGATATAAGAAAGAGGCAGACCATTGATAAATACAACAATGTCAGGACGGAATTCATCCTGGCCATTTTTACAAGTGACTTCAAGCGCTAGATGAAAAGTATTGGCTTCAGGGTTTTCCCAGTCAATATAAACGGTATCTTCTTGACCTTGCAGGCGTCTAAAGAAAGAACGTCCCAAGTCATTTTGATCTAGTTCCAACTTAATATTGGCCAGTTCTCTCTCAAAGTCTTCCTCTGTCAGGTAGTTGTTAAATTTTAAAAATTGCTCCTTAAAAACAGATACGAGAATATTGGTATCTGGATCTCGTTCTGCAATCTCCTTCCCATTACGGGGAAGATAGGTATAGCCCAGTCTCATAAGGTGTAGAGCTGCCGGAATTTGTACCCTGGTTAATTCAGAAAAATCTTTTTTCTTTGCCATCAAAAAACCTTTCTTATGCTTTGAAAGAATAGTTTATTCTAAACGCTTCATTCTATTCAACCGTTTCAACTATTAAAAATTTATTTTCTCTATTATTATATCATGTTTCAGATGGATTTTTCCATACTCCCCTACTCCAACCGGCTTTTAACCTTCTTCTTAGTCAAGGTACGGTCATTTTTGTTAGAGAGAGCTTTGATACGAGCTTCGAGAAGGGTTTTCCGTCCGGTCTCTGTTCGTGTGTAGACGAGATGATAGCGTCCGATAGTTGGCGTCAGAAAGTCGAGGAATTTCTGCGCTTCTTCCTTGCGCTTGTCAAAAAGACTAGGCACGACATAGTAAGGTGACTGACCTTGTCGGACTTTCTCTGCCTTCAAGAGATAGCGCTGATTGTCCACTGGAGCAAAGAACTCTCCCACAGTCTGCGCAAACAGCTCCTTGTCCCTCATGCTTCCTCCCTTGAGATAGGCAAAGACCATGTAGTTTTCCTTGTCCTCCTCTACCTGAACACGGGATTGATCATCCGTTAGATGCCCCGAATCTAGCAGAGCCTTTCGGATCTGCTCACCCAGAGATTGCAAACGTTTATAAGGACTCTTATAGCAGAGGTAGCGCCAAGATGCAAAGGCCAAAAATAGGAGACAGGCTGTCGTAAGCCACCAAACACCGATTAGTCTCAGTCTAAATAGCAAGACCAACAAATCTACTGCCAACAAGAGCAATGACATGCGAACCCATTTTAATGCATCAAGCAAGAGCATGATTGGAATTTTCTGTTTTTGAGTCGCAACTTCAGTGACAATCTCAAATTGATCTGCCACTACGAGAGAATCGTACCATTTTTTGCGCAAACCTGCTCGATCCTTGGATAACATCTTAATCCGTTCGTTATACTCTCTGATTTGCTTTTTCTTAAAAGGGGGCTTTGGAAAATCCAAACGATCCAAACCAGTCTCAATACTCTCCTGATTATAAGCCAATCCAAGAAAATGCTCCATCCGTCGCGACAAGGTCCGCAGATCCTGATTGCTCTCTGGTCTAGGTTCCTCACCAGGAAGAGTGATGAGTGCTTGCGCTTGAACGGCTACCAGATGCCAGATGTTGCTGGTCTTTTCTGGATGTCCCGGCCAGATACGAATGGCACGCCCACGCATCTGGTTACTCAGCATAAAGCTCCCCACAAAGCTTCCGAGGATTAGGGAATTGACACAAGGAGCATCCCAACCCTCTCCGAGGAGAGATTTGGTTCCGACTAGGACTTGAATCCGCCCTCGTTGAAAAAGCTCCGTCACTGCCGCTACGATTCCCTTAGCTGAGCTCGGAAAACCAACCTGCACATAATCTTTTGGATCCAAGTGACCAATAGATGAGAAACTAAGAGGAACCTGAGGCAAGAGCTCCTTCAACTCTGCTGCCACATCGGTAGGCAAAATAACGACACTACCTGACAAGACAGCCAAAGACACAGGTATCTCTTGCTCCTGAGCTTTGCGACGAATGCTTTCAAAATAAGGGAGAACCCCCAACTGAGAAATGGTTGCCTGATTATCTCCCAGATAGGTGGCAAAATCCTTGCGAATATAGTCAGCTAGTACTAACTGTCTCAGTTCCTGACCTAGACTCTCATACTCTGCCCAGAAGATATCGGCAATGGCAGACAACTTCCCCAGAGATTGGGTTAAAAGCTGCTCGGAAGCCTTGGACTTAACCAGATAAACCTGACGTTTTTCCACCAACCCACGCGCCTTCAAGTCAGCCTCTAACTTTTTCCTATATCCATCTGGATCCTCATACCAATCTGTTGTCTGATAGAGTATGCTCTGCAACAGCGTCTCCAGCCAGTAGGAGGTCAATGCTGGAAGCTTCTGGGTTCCCAGTAAATTTTGCAAAGATGGAGGAATCGTTAACCCCTGAGAATGCATATAAATCAACATAGCAGACAAGTACTTGGGATCTTCTAAGAGCAAATCAGATGAAATATCCCCTTTGAGGACCTTAGACCCTGCTACAAATGTTTGAAAATCAGGATCGACTATAAGGTGATGAATATAGTCCCACTTAGTCTCCTCAAACTGTTTGAGACGTTCCGCCTCTTCAGCTGTTGGTGAACACATATAGACAAAATCCTGATGAGGGCAAAGAGTGTCTTCCTTTACTAGTTCAGGTACCGTGATTTCTTGATCGATCTCCCCACACATACGGATATAGCGTTCCCAGAGTTCAGGCTCGCTGTCATATGGTGGTGTCGCTGTCAGGGAGATGACTTGCAGCGGTTCATACTGCTTGCGAAAGGCTTCCAGACTTTTCCACCATTCATTGCGCAGGTGGTGGCATTCGTCCAAACAAAGAGTCGCAACTTTCTGAGCTCTTAGGCTTGCAAGCAAATCAAGCCCCATAAAATCCTCTGCTTCTCCATCTTCTTGTGATTGAAGTTGGTTCATGGCACTATGAAAAGCCTGATAGGTCACAATCGTTAATGCCTTCATCTCCTTTAAGTTTTGGGAAACGAGGTCTGAAAGCCTCTGACCATCCTCTAGAAAAGCTGTTTGAATCCTATCTACCCATTGTTCACGAATAGTGACAGTCGGAACTAAGATGAGGGCTGGGTTGCCAAAACGAGCGATTAGCTCGATACCAATGGTGGTCTTTCCAGACCCTGGAGCGGCTACTAGATGAACATGACCGTCTGCTTGATAGTCCTGAAAACGATCTAAGACCTGTTTTTGATATTGGCGCCAGCTTCCTTTAAAGTTTAAACCTAACATGATACCCCTCATTCTATACCGTCTTTTTCTTATTCTCATTTTACCACACTTATTTCTCCAGTCAGATAATCCAGATAGTTTTTCTCCATAAAATATGGTATAGTAGAATCATACTATCTATGAGGAGTTTACATGTCACAGGATAAGCAAATGAAAGCTGTTTCTCCCCTTCTACAGCAAGTCATCAATATTTCATCTATCATCGGGGGAGTCGGCACCTTGATTTTCTGTATTTGGGCCTATCAGGCAGGTGTTTTACAGTCCAAGGAAACCCTATCGGCCTTTATCCAGCAAGCTGGGATTTGGGGGCCACCACTCTTTATCTTTTTACAGATCCTACAAACCGTCGTTCCGATCATTCCGGGAGCTTTGACCTCAGTAGCTGGGGTCTTTATTTACGGCCACATCATCGGAACTATCTATAACTATATCGGCATCGTGATTGGCTGTGCCATTATCTTTTACCTCGTGCGCCTCTACGGAGCTGCCTTTGTTCAGTCGGTCGTCAGCAAGCGCACCTATGACAAGTATATCGGTTGGCTAGATAAGGGCAATCGTTTCGAGCGGTTCTTTATCTTTATGATGATCTGGCCAGTTAGCCCAGCTGATTTTCTCTGCATGCTGGCTGCCCTGACCAAGATGACCTTCAAGCGCTATATGATTATCATCATTCTGACCAAGCCCTTTACCCTAGTGGTTTATACTTATGGCTTGACCTATATCATTGATTTCTTCTGGCAGATGTTTTGAGAATAGAAAAATCCGTTTGGTTGCTCAAGCGGATTTTTAGAGCATGGATAGACTATAGCTTGATACTAAATATAGTTTGGTATGGAATTTCGAAGAAAGTCTCTACCGTCCGTCATCACTTAAGGAAAGGCTCAAAAAACATTGTCTTCAAGCAAAACATCCGTTTGGTTGCCCAAGCGGATGTTTTCTCTGTTTTATTTTGCGACACTCTTAGCAAGAACAAAGTTCCCAAGTGTTGCGGAACCATTTCCTGCGACTGCTGGAGTCACGATGTAGTCACGCACGTCTGGTACTGGTAGATAGCCGTTGAGAAGAGCTGTGAATTTCTCACGTACACGGTCCAGCATGTGTTGTTGGGCCATAACCCCACCACCAAAGACGATCACATCGGGACGGAAAGTTACTGTAGCATTGACTGCAGCCTGAGCGATGTAGTAGGCTTGAACATCCCAGACAGAACTGTTGAGTTCGATGTTTTCACCACGAATACCTGTACGGGCTTCGAGACTTGGACCAGCCGCAAAGCCTTCCAAACAGCCCTTGTGGAAAGGACAAACACCGTTGAATTCTTTCTCCACATCCATTGGGTGTTTGGCTACATAGTAGTGCCCCATCTCAGGGTGACCTGCACCACCGATAAACTCGCCACGTTGGATGACACCTGCACCGATCCCTGTACCGATCGTGTAGTAAACCAAGT
>CAUVSV010000036.1:0-15437 GCA_963554735.1 Streptococcus oralis | reverse complement strand
GTAAAGCATTGTACCAGGGATGATGGTGATACCATTACCAGTACCAGCAAGTCCAAGGATTGAAGCCAATCCACCACCGATAGCACCAGCGATCAATGAAAGGAAGAATGGTTTACGGAAGCGCAAGTTTACCCCGAAGATAGCAGGCTCTGTAATACCGAGGAAGGCAGAAAGAGCAGCTGGGAAAGCAAGTGTTTTCAGTTTAGGATTCTTCGTTTTAACACCAACGGCAACTGTCGCAGCCCCTTGAGCTGTCATCGCTGCAGTGATGATGGCGTTAAATGGGTTGGCATGGTCGGCAGCAAGCAACTGCACTTCAAGTAAGTTGAAGATGTGGTGAACACCTGATACGACGATCAATTGGTGAACCCCACCGATGACCAAACCACCAAGACCGAATGGCAAGGCAAGAATCGCTTTTGTTCCGAGAAGGATGTAGTTTTCAACAACGTGGAAGACTGGTCCGATGACAAAGAGTCCAAGGATAGACATGACCAAAAGTGTCACGAACGGTGTCACCAAGAGATCCAAGACATCTGGAACCACTTTGCGGAGAGCTTTTTCAAACTTGGCTCCGACCACCCCAATGATGAAGGCTGGAAGAACGGAACCTTGCAAACCAACAACAGGGATGAAACCAAAGAAGTTCATAGCCGTTACTTCACCACCTTGAGCAACTGCCCAAGCATTTGGAAGTGAGCCAGAAACAAGCATCATACCAAGAACGATACCAACGGCAGGGTTACCACCGAATACACGGAAGGTTGACCAGACAACCAAACCTGGCAAAATGATGAAGGCTGTATCTGTGAGGATTTGGCTGTAAATGGTAACATCTTCTGGAAGTGTCATTCCAAGAGCGTTCATGAGACCACGAAGACCCATGAAGAGACCAGTTGCCACGATAACTGGGATGATTGGCACGAAGACGTCACCGAAAGTACGGATAGCACGTTGGAACCAGTTTCCTTGTTTAGCAGCTTCTGCTTTCATGTCTTCTTTAGAAGAGGTTGGCAAACCAAGAGCAACGACTTCGTCGTACATCTTGTTTACTGTACCAGTACCAAAGATGATTTGGTATTGACCTGAGTTAAAGAAAGCTCCTTGAACTTTATCCAAGTTCTCAATCACTTCCTTATTGATTTTCCCTTCATCTTTGACCATGACACGTAGACGAGTCGCACAGTGGGCTACACTGTTGACATTTTCACGTCCGCCAAGGGCTTCGATGACCTTTTTTGCAATATCCTGATTGTTCATTTGCAAAAATCTCCTTATAAAATTTTGTTCTTGTTTGAAAGCGATTTTATTCGCCCTACGACTATTATTTTATCATGTTTCTAAAATATGTCAAGCGTTTTGCAGAATTTTTTATTTCCTTTCTTTTTTCTCTGATTATTTTTGCTCGTTTTTGAGGGATATTCTCTTTTTCCTCAAAAAACATCTTTAAATTTGAGGAATCAAGGCTTTTATTTACATTTTCTTTCATTTTTTCGTGAAAATTTGCCAGATTTCCTTTACTTGATTTCTGGCAATCGTTTGACATATTTTTCTTTTTTTTAACATAAAAGACTTGCTTTTTTGGTCGAAAACGTTTACTATTAATAATAGAATAGAACTCTTAGGGAGGAAAGATAAAATGGAATGGACAACTGAGCGCCGTTATAGACGCTATGAAGACTGGTCTAATGATGAAATCAAGCAAATCAAGGAAAAGATGGCACAATCTCCTTGGCATACTCGTTACCATGTTGAGCCTAAAATGGGGCTTCTCAATGATCCAAATGGTTTTTCTTATTTTGATGGCAAATGGATTCTCTTTTACCAGAACTTCCCCTTTGGTGCAGCCCATGGGTTGAAGTCTTGGGTGCAGCTTGAAAGTGATGATTTAGTGCACTTTACAGAAACTGGAGTCAAAATTTTGCCAGATACTCCATTAGATAGCCACGGCGCCTACTCTGGTTCTGCCATGCAGTTCGGCGATCAGTTGTTCCTGTTTTATACAGGAAATGTCCGTGATGAAAATTGGATCCGTCACCCTTACCAGATCGGTGCTTTGATGGGTAAGGATGGCAAGATTACAAAGATTGACAAGATCTTGATTGACCAGCCAGCAGACTCTACTGACCACTTCCGCGACCCGCAAATTTTTAATTTTAAAGGTCAATATTATGCTATCGTCGGTGGACAGGACTTGGAGAAAAAAGGCTTCATCCGTCTCTACAAGGCTGTGGACAATGACTATACAAACTGGCAAGCAGTTGGCGACCTTGACTTTGCTAACGACCGCACTGCCTACATGATGGAATGCCCAAATCTAGTCTTTGTAGGGGAGCAACCTGTCCTTCTCTACTGTCCACAAGGATTGGATAAGAGTGTTCTAGACTATGATAATATCTATCCAAACATGTACAAAATCGGGGCTTCCTTTGATCCTGAAAATGCCAAAATGGTAGATGTGTCTCCATTACAAAATCTAGACTATGGTTTCGAGGCCTATGCAACGCAAGCCTTCAACGCTCCAAATGGACGTGCATTGGCAGTAAGTTGGCTTGGACTACCAGATGTTTCTTACCCATCTGACCGTTTTGACCACCAAGGAACCTTCTCATTAGTCAAAGAACTCACTATCAAAGATGGCAAACTCTACCAATATCCTGTCTCAGCCGTCAAAGAACTTCGTTCTTCTGAAGAGGTCTTCTCAAATCGTACTCAAACCAATAACACCTATGAACTCGAGCTCAACTTGGAGGCCAATAGCCAAAGCGAGATTGTCTTGCTCGCTGATAAAGAAGGCAAGGGGCTTTCAATCAACTTTGACCTTGTCAATGGACAGATGACAGTGGATCGTAGTCAGGCTGGTGAACAGTACGCCCAAGAATTTGGTACCACTCGTTCTTGCCCTATCAATAACCAAGCTACTACTGCCACTATCTTCATCGACAAGTCAGTCTTTGAAATTTTCATCAATAAAGGAGAAAAAGTATTTTCTGGTCGTGTCTTCCCACATGCGGACCAAAATGGTATCCTGATCAAGTCTGGAAACCCAACTGGAACTTACTATGAATTAGATTATGGTCGCAAAACTAACTGATGTCGCAAAACTTGCAGGCGTCAGCCCCACTACCGTCTCACGGGTCATCAATAAAAAGGGTTATCTATCTGAGAAAACCATTCAAAAGGTAAATGAAGCCATGCGAGAATTGGGCTACAAGCCCAATAATCTGGCTCGAAGTCTCCAAGGAAAATCTGCCAAGTTGATTGGACTTATTTTTCCAAACATCAGTCATGTCTTTTATGCGGAGTTGATTGACAAGTTGGAACACCAACTCTTCAAAAATGGCTACAAGACCATCATCTGTAACAGCGAACATGACTCTGAAAAAGAACGGGAGTACATTGAAATGCTGGAGGCCAATCAGGTCGATGGTATCATTTCTGGAAGTCACAATCTTGGAATCGAAGACTACAATCGTGTGACGGCACCGATTATTTCCTTTGACCGAAATCTATCACCAGACATCCCTGTTGTCTCCTCTGACAACTACGGTGGCGGGGTCCTCGCAGCCCAAACTCTGGTTAAGACTGGCGCCCAGTCTATCATCATGATTACAGGAAATGATAACTCTAACTCACCGACTGGACTGCGCCATGCTGGTTTTGCCTCTGTTCTACCAAAAGCGCCTATTATCAATGTTTCGAGTGACTTTTCTCCCGTCAGAAAAGAAATGGAAATCAAGAATATCTTGACCCATCAGAAACCAGATGCGATTTTTGCTTCGGATGATTTAACAGCTATTCTGGTGATCAAAATCGCTCAGGAGCTAGGTATCTCTGTTCCTGATGAGCTCAAGGTCATCGGCTATGATGGGACTTACTTTATCGAGAACTACTATCCTCACCTGACAACGATTAAGCAACCTATGAAAGAGATTGCCCACCTCACTGTTGATCTCCTCTTGCAGAAGATTGAAGGCAAAGAGGTCGCGACAACTGGTTACTTCTTACCCGTCACCCTATTACCTGGAAAAAGTATTTAATACTCTTCGAAAATCTCTTCAAACCACTTCAGCGTCCATCTGCAACCTCAAAACAGTGTTTTGAGCAGCCTGCGGCTAGCTTCCTAGTTTGCTTTTTGATTTTCATTGCCTATAAGCACAAGAAAACTCAGACTGATTTGTCTGAGTTTTTTATGATCTTAAGTTTTCGAGATAGCGCTGGGCTGTCTCTAAGTTAAAGGTTTTATCTGCGATGAGGCGCTCAACGAGGGGAGCAACCTCGGACTCACTAGCACCAGCTAAGAGAGCTAGGGATTTGGCCTGTAATTTCATGTGGCCTTGCTGGATGCCCGTACTGACCAAGGCTTTGAGGGCCGCAAAGTTTTGGGCAAGACCGATGGACACGATAATCTGAGCCAATTCCTTAGCTGAAGGATTTCCCAGTAGTTCATGACTGAGAGCTACACGAGGATTGAGTCCGATAGAGCCACCCTTTGTCGCTACCGGCATGGGCAGGGTCATCTCACCGACCAATTCTTCTGAGTCCCTATCTAGACTCCATCGGCTGAGGCCTTGATAGCGTCCATCTCGACTAGCAAAGGCATGGACCCCAGCTTCGATGGCACGCCAGTCATTACCAGTGGCAATCAAAATGGCATCAATACCATTAAAAATCCCTTTATTGTGAGTCGCTGCTCGGTAAGGATCTGCCTTCGCAAACTGGCTAGCCAAAGCTATTTTCTCTGCTATTTCTCTGGCTTCATCCTTTTGTCGGCTCAAGTAACGAAAGGCAATTCGACAGCTTGCTGTCACCAGAGAATCGGTCGCGTAATTAGACAAAATTCCCATGAGACTCTGTCCTTGACTGAGTTCTTCTAAGACTGGCTTCAAGGCTTCCAGCATGGTGTTGAGCATATTGGCTCCCATGGCTTCCTGAGTATCGACATGAAGATAAGCAACGAGAAAGTCTGTTTCACCTTTGATCTGCTCTACATGCAAATCACGCGCGCCGCCACCACGTTTGACGATAGAAGGATAGGCTTGATTGGCAAGTTCCAAGAGCTCCGCTTTCTTGCTGGCAATCTTCTCTTGCGCTTGTTCAGGTTCAGCAACTTGATAAAGGGCTACCTGACCGATCATCTGGCGCTCATGTACTTGAGCAGTAAAGCCACCTGCTCGCTTGATGATTTTGCTGGCATAGCTGGCCGCAGCAACCACTGAGGGTTCTTCTGTCACATAGGGGACTGTGTAGTCCTGACCATTCACCACAAGCTCTGGAATGATGGAATAAGGCAGAGAAAAAGTTCCTACCACGTTTTCACTCAGCTGGTCTGCAACAGCCAAGCTGACTTGTTCATCCTGCTCTAGACTGGTTTGCTTTTCAGGACTAAGGAGCGCCTGAGCTCGCAACAACTCAAGGCGCTCACGGTATGATTTTTTAGAAAATCCATTCCAACTTATCTTCATTATTTTTCAACCTTGCTATAGCGGCGTTGGTGGTCGACAATCTCCACCAAGGCATAGTCTTGATGTTCATAGCCTGCAAATTGGGCTGAAGCAGATTCATCCAACTGCACCTCTTCGAAGAAGACTTTTTCATAGACTGCAACGGATAGGACTGTACGTTGCTGGAGTTTGCTCAAGCGCTCTTTGTCGAGATAAGCTTCATAGCCTTCGACCAATTCACCACTAAAGAACTCTGAAACAGCTCCACTTCCGTAACTGTAGAGGGCAATTTTATCGCCAGCCTTCAAAGTCTCTGCATTTTCTAAAAGGGAGAGGAGGCCGAGGAAGAGGGAACCTGTATAGATATTTCCAATCATCTGACTGTAGAGAATGGATTTGTCAAAGTTTTCTTGCAAACTATCCTGCTTCTCCTGAGATAGAGTCTTGTCCATCATCTTGCGCAAGCCTTTTAGGGCCAACTTAGGATAAGGCAAGTGGAAACAGATGGCCGCAAAGTCACCCATGGTCCAACCATAGCGCTTCTTGTATTCATCCCAAGTCGTCATGAGACTGTCCAGATATTGCTGGGTTGAATAAACGCCATTGACATAAGGAGTCGTTGAATAGTTTGGACGCCAGAAATCCATGATGTCTCTCGTTTGGGCAACATTATCATTGTTAAAGGCCATGATGCGCGGATTTTGGGTGATCAACATCGCCACACTTCCAGCACCCTGAGTTGGTTCACCTGGAGTTCCCACACCATACTTGGCAATATCACTGGCAATGACCAAAACCTTAGACTCTGGAGAATTTTCCACATGCAATTTAGCATAATGAAGGGCAGCTGTCGCTCCATAGCAGGCTTCTTTGATTTCAAAGCTACGGGCGAAAGGCTGAATGCCTAACAAGCCATGAACAAAGACTGCCGCTGCCTTACTCTGGTCAATCCCTGACTCGGTCGCCACGATGACCATATCGATTTCTTCTTTTTCTTTGTCTGTTAAAATAGAGTTGCTGGCACTAGCAGCCAAGGTAACAATGTCCTCAGTCAGTGGCGCAATACTAATTTCATTTAACAAGAGTCCCTTGCTAAATTTTTCGGGGTCAACTCCCCTTGCTTCTGCTAGGTCTTGTAATTTCAAGACATATTGACTGGTTGCAAAACCAATCTTATCAATACCGATTGTCATATTTAC
The DNA here is from genome assembly GCA_963554735.1 of Streptococcus oralis. Taxonomy (GTDB): domain Bacteria; phylum Bacillota; class Bacilli; order Lactobacillales; family Streptococcaceae; genus Streptococcus; species Streptococcus oralis_CX. The sequence continues at coordinate 8,794 of CAUVSV010000036.1, read as the reverse complement.
CTCTGTTTTTTCATTCATTGTAAAAAATCGTTTCATTCTATTTTATCACAAATAGGGGCAAAAGAGAGAAAAAAGACTTGATTCACCAAATCAAGCCTTTTCTTTGACAGAGTTAGGAAGAGATTCCTCGTTGTTTTCGGATGTAGTAATAAAGCTTTAAAATCACCGTTCCACTCGCCATTCCAATAGAAATAACGAGGGCTAACATAACCACCAAAGTCGCGCTGGCAATAGCATGGCTGTAATCGCCTGTTACAAAAAAAGCAGTCGTCCTATAGGATAAATAACCTGGCACCAAGGGGGCAAGAATGGCTAAAACAAAAACCACTGCAGGTGTCTTATAGACAATACTTAAAATCTGACTGATACAAGATCCAACCACCGCCGCGATAAAGGTCGCAACGATGACATTGGTCGGTTCTTTTAGAACAAGATAGAGGAGCCAAACGCCCATTCCCAAAATACCACCAGGTAGGAGCATGGAGCGTTGGACATTCAGTACGATTAAAAAGGTGATAATGGCGAGTAAACTCGCCACCGCTTGGAGTAAAATACTTGTTAGAGTCATCTTATGTCATCAAAACCAGGGCGACAGAGGTGCCAGCCCCTAAAGCGAGGGTAATGAGCAAAGATTCAAACATCTTGCTCATACCAGAGTTGATATGGTTGGTCATGATATCCCGTACCGCATTTGTCAGAGCAATCCCTGGAACAAAGGGCATGACCGCTCCTGCTATAATCAGGTCTGCCGTCGAAGGAAATCCTGTATAGCGGGCCCAGAACTGGGCGATCAAGCCGAAAACAAAGGCACCTGCAAAGGCCGTTACAAAAGGAATGCGGACAAACTTCTCGACATAGAGAGAGAAGGAAAATCCAAATAAGGTTGCAATAGCCGCACCAAAAGCGTCATAAACATTGCCCCCAAACATAATCGAGAAGAAAGGGGCACTGAGGGTCGCTGCTACGGTCACTTGGAACTTGGTATAAGGAAGGGCTTGATTGCTGATTTCTTTGAGCTTTGTAAAGGCTGTAGAAAGATCAATCTGGCCACTCACAAGTTCTCGAGATACTTGGTTGACATCACAGACTTTTTCAATGTTATAGGAGGATGAGGTCACCCGTTTCATCCGAGAAATATTGGTATTTTCAATAGAAAAGAAAATAGCTGCGGGCATGGCAAGAACATTGCAATCCATTATTCCCTGCGAATGGGCAATACGGATCATAGTATCCTCAACCCGATGAATCTCTGAGCCACTTTTCAGGAGAATGGTTCCTGCTAGCATAATCACATCAATGACGGCATTCAACTCTCTCGATTCGTCCATTTTCTCCTCCTTTTTCTACTCCCTATATTTTATCACAAAATCTTGTGAAAAAAAATCTTTGTCATGAAATCATGACAAAGATTCGTTTAATCTCGGGAACTTTCGTGAGATCCTTCATTATTGGATGAACTGCTAGAAGGAGTGTGCCCTTGTTGATTTCCTTGTTGGTTCCCCTGGTTTGGACTTGTAGGAGAACCCTGGTTCCCACGTTGGGCAGGATTAGAGGATGAAGTTGACGGTGGTGTTTTTGGTTTGTAGATGGAAAGTTTGATACGCGTACTTGCAAGATCAACCAGTTCTCCTGCTCTTGGCGTTTGACTTACAACAGTTCCTTCTGCCGTTCCTTCAGGAGCAGTCGATACTTCAACAACCTCAATATTTGCTTCCTTCACACCGACAATCTGAGTCAAGTTATTCTTTGTAAACTCGAGGCTTGAACCGACGTAGTTCGGCATGCTGACACTAGTCACCTTCTTAGCTACTGTTAAGGTAATCGTAGTAGCTTTTGAGAGATCATAAGTCGAACCCGAAGCAGGAGTCTGTCTAAGGATGGTTCCAGGTTCACTTTCGCTGGATTCTTCCTCTTCCATCTTGATTAGATTTTCAGGAACCTTCTTCTCCTTGAGTTCAGCTACGACTTCCGTATACTTGCGTCCGACGTAATTGCTCAATTGGAAGGATTGCTTACCAGAAGAAACAATCAAATTGACCTTGGTTCCTTCTTTTCGGCCACTACCAGCTTCTGGATCCGTTCGAATAACGCGTCCTTCCGCTACTGTATCGCTAGCCTCCGATTTCTCTTCACCAGCTTCAAACTTGGATTTTTTGAGTGCTTCTTTGGCCTCTGCAACGGTTTGTCCAGCCACATCAGGAATGGGAATCGTTGCAGGTGTTCTAGACAAAATCCAGATTAAAGAGGCCGCAACCAATAGAAGACTGGCCAAAAGAATCATATAGCGAGCCTTAAATTTCCGTTTCTTAGCTGGCTTTGGCGCTGGAACCGGTTCTGCCACTGGTTGAGTCGGTTTCTTTGGTTGAGGGCGTTCTTCCTGCGCCGGAGCTTTAGGAATCGATGTCAGTGTACTTTGTGGAACTTTAGGCAAAGTCTTAGTGTCTGCCTTACTCGCATCATCAAAGACCAGCTTCGGTTCATTGCGACGATTATAAGACAAGCTAGTTGACAAGTCCACATACATTTCTGAAACAGACTGATAACGGTCTGACAGCTTCTTAGCAGTCGCCTTGATGACAACATTTTCTAAAGCCTGAGGGACAGATGGGTTTTCAGCTATGACGGACGGAAGTGGCTTCTGGAAATGCTGGAGGGCAATCGTAACTGCACTATCCCCATCATAAGGGATATGTCCCGTCAGCATTTCATAGAAGATGATCCCCATTGCATAGATATCACTCTGGAAGGTCGCTTTAGAACCACGCGCTTGTTCAGGTGACAAATAATGAACAGAGCCTAACATTGAGTTTGTCTGGGTCAGACTGGTCTCTGCAAAGGCTACGGCAATCCCAAAGTCCGTGACCTTGGCTGTGCCGTCAGGTGTCAAGAGGATATTTTGAGGTTTCAAATCCCGGTGAACAATTCCTCGAGTATGGGCTAAGCGCATGGCCAAGAGGATTTGTCCCATAATTCGAACTGCTTCTTCGTTTGAAAGAGGATAGTGTTCTTTGATATAACGCTTGAGGTCAAGACCTGCTACGTATTCCATAGCTAGGTACTGTTGACCATCTTCCTCACCAATATCTGTTATCCGAACGATATGAGGATGGTCCAGATCCGCCATGGCTCTCGCTTCACGTTGGAAACGTGCCACAGCAATAGGGTCTGTCTGGTAGTTGGTCCTCAGGACCTTCACTGCCACTTCTTCCCCGTCTAGGATCAAATCCTTGGCCAAGTAAACATCTGCCATGCCTCCTCGACCAATCTGCTTGACAATCCGATACCGCCCGGCAAAAATCTTGCCGATTTGGATCATTCTGCTGCCTCCTCGTTCATGTAAACAAGGGCAACCGTAATGTTGTCTAAACCTCCTGCATTGTTAGCGAAACGAATGAGGGTTGCCGCCTTGTCTGCTAGGGAAATATCGCTGGTTACGATATCATAAATCTCGCTTGCCGAAATCATATTGGTCAAACCATCACTATTGAGCAAGAGATAATCCCCTGACTCCAGTGTAATCATCCCAAAATCTGGCTGGATTTCATCTTTTTGTCCGATAGACTGGGTGATGATATTCTTTTGAGGGTGAGTTTCTGCTTCTTCTGGAGTCAATTGACCAGCCTTAAGTAATTCGTTGACCAAGGAATGGTCACTGGTCAACTGGTGGTATTCTTCTCCACGAATCAAACCGATACGAGAATCTCCAATGTGAGCATAGATAGCTTGGTTGTCAATAAAAGCAATAGCTTCTAGCGTTGTTCCCATGCCTCTGTATGCTTCGTCCTGACCTAGTTGATGAATTTTTTGATTTTCAATCTCCAGGTAGTGGGCAAACCACTCACGAACTTCATTGACTGAATCAATTTGGGTATCCACCCAAGCCACACCGAGATCTGTGACCGCCATCTCACTAGCGATATTTCCTGCACGGTGGCCTCCCATCCCGTCAGCCAAGATGATCATAGTTCGTCCTGCTCGGTTGACAAAGTGATTGACATAGTCCTGATTATTTGTCCGTTTCTGACCAACATCTGTTAATAATGCTATTTCCATTGTGTCAGTTCCTTCCTATTCTGATATCTTGCGAAATTGGCTAATAAAGAATCCATCACTTCCATACAATTCTGGAGTAATCAGGATACAGCCATCTTTCAGGATATCTTTACATTCGTGTTCTAGTTTAACCTGCTCGAACTCGGGATGACTTTCTAAAAACGCCTTGACGACTTGAAAGTTCTCCTCAGAGACAATAGTACAGGTACTATACGTTATTATACCACCTTTTCGTAGTGTTTGACAAACACTACCTAATATTTCCAGCTGAATTTCCTGTAAGGAGGTGAAATCTGCCGTTTCTTTATTGTATTTGATGTCTGGTTTGCGACGTAAAAGTCCAATCCCAGAACAAGGAGCATCTACTAAAATCTTATCAAAAGAGTCCTTTTCAAAAAACTCATGCACTTTTCTGGCATCCAATTTTTGCGTTTGCACTCGATCTGCCACAGCCAAACGCTCTGCATTTTCTTGGATCAAGTCCAACTTATGATCATAAAGATCCAAAGCCGTCACCTTACCGGACGTGAGGTAAGAAGCCATATGGGCTGTTTTTCCACCCGGAGCAGCACAGGCATCCAGGACCTGTTCATGGCCTTGTAGATCAAGAGTCGGAGCAACCAGTTGACTGGACTCGTCTTGGATGGTTATAGCCCCTTCTGCGAACAAATCATGTCCTGCAAAGTGGCCTTGCTCCTTGACCAGACCAGTGGCCGCCAAAGGGGAATCGGTCGCTTCTAACAAAGCTTTGATTTCCTCTTTTCGGCTCAAATCAGCTACACGGATACTGGCTTTGTTGCGCACCAAGAGACTTTTAAAGATGGCTTGTGCTCGCTCTTCACCGTATTCTTCCTTGAGTTTAGATACTAGCCAAACTGGGAGAGAATAGGTAAAGGAATCACGCTTATTTTTTCGCTTAATGCTGTCAATATCTGGCCAGCCTTCTCGTAAGATACGACGCAGGACGGCGTTGACCAATTTCTCACTGCCTTTTTTACGGGCTTTGGCTAGCTCTACCGCTTCATTAACAACAGCGTGATTAGGAACCTTATCCAGATACCGAAGTTGGTAGGCGCTCAGAAGGAGCAGGATATAGAGCCAGTTATCTAACTTATCTCTGTCTTCGATAAAGTGGGACAGATACCATTCCAGAGTGAGTTTTCGGGCTACCGTTCCGTAGATAATCTCTGTCACCAACCCCTTATCTGCTACTGAGAGGTGACTGCCCTTGAGGTGTTTATTTAAGGCAATATTGGAATATGCTTGGTTAACCAAAACATCCTCTAGCACTGCTAGAGCAAGACTTCTAGCCGTTTCTACTTTAGTCACCAAATCGTTCTCCTACAGTCAATGTCCGTCCAACTCCATTGAGGAAGGAAGAAATGTCCATCTTAGGCTTTCCAGCTGGCTGGACTTGCTTGAGAGACAGGGCACCTTCTGCCGTTGCGACGATCAATTCCTTCTTGCTAATAGACAGAATCTCACCTGGATTTCCCTGATCTTCTACTGGTAGAGCTTCATAAATTTTAAAGCGGTCTCCCTTGAGAAAAGTGTGGGCAACAGGCCATGGATTCATGCCACGGATTTGGTTGAAGAGTTGACGGTTAGTCTTATTCCAGTCCAACTTTTCTTCCTCTGGTTTGATATTTGGCGAGAAAGTGACCTGACTTGGGTCCTGAGGCACAGGTTTGATCTCCCCAGCAATATAGCCAGGAAGGGTGTCCAAAAGCAAGTCACGACCAACAATCGCTAATTTCTCAAACAAGGTGCCGACATTGTCCTCATCTGTGATAGGAATGCTACGACGAGAAATCATATCTCCTGCATCCATTTCCTTAACCATCTCCATAATGGTCACACCAGCTTCCTCATCCCCTTGAATCAAGGCATAATGAATGGGTGCACCACCACGGTGTTTTGGAAGGAGGGAAGCGTGAACGTTGACCGCAAAGTTCATGCTATCAAGAAGTTTACTTGGGAGGAACTGCCCAAAAGCAGCGGTCACAATCCCATCCGCCCCTAGCTTCATAATGGCTTCCATCTCTGGGCTTCCAGATAATTTTTCAGGTTGGTAGATGGGAAGGCCTGCTTCTTTGGCAGCCTGCTTGACTGGGGTTTCTTGGATGACTTTTTTACGACCGACAGCGCGATCTGGCTGGGTTACAACAGCTAGAATCTCGTAACGGTCATCTGATAACAACCCCTTCAAAACTGTTGCTGAAAAGTCGGGTGTCCCCATAAAGATTAGTTTTGTCATTTCTTCTCCTTCTTATAAAAATTGCTGCGGCTCATGGTCAATACTGAGACGAAGCTCGCTATTTTCCCGTTCTTGAGTCAAAGACAAGACCTGGTTGAGAGTCTGCCCCAGCTCATCTTCTAAACGGTATTTAATCAAAATCTGGTAATGATAAAGGTTGTGGGTACGGGCGATGGGTTTTGGCGTTGGCCCAAGGATTTTACTAGTTTCCGATAAACCTGAGCGCAAAATTCCCATGACTTCATAGGCACGTTTGACAACCTCTTCTTCTTTCTTGTGAGAGAGGGTAATCCCAATGGTGAAATAATAAGGTGGGTAGCCAAGTTGGCGTCTGATACTCATTTCATAAGTGTAAAAGCCTTCGTAGTCTTGGTCTTTGGCAAATCGAATGGCATAGTGTTCCGGATTGTATGACTGGATCAAGACCTGCCCAGCCTTTTCCGCTCGACCTGCACGGCCTGCCACCTGGGTTAAGAGCTGGAAGGTTCTCTCAGAAGAACGGAAATCAGGCAGATTCAAGGCCGTATCCGCATTGAGAACTCCGACCAAAGTCACATTTGGAAAATCCAAGCCCTTGGCAATCATCTGAGTTCCCAACAAGATATCTGCTTCCCCTCGGCCAAACTGGTCAAGAAGAGCTTGGTGACTACCTTTCTTGCGAGTCGTATCCACATCCATCCGCAGAATGCGAGCCTGAGGAAAGAGCTCTGCTAGTTCATCATATGCTTTCTGAGTCCCCGTACCGTAGTAGCGAATACTGCGACTCTGACAGTTGGGACAGACATGAGGAATTCCTTTGGAAAAGCCACAGTAATGGCAGTTCATGGTCTTGGTATCCATGTGGAGAGTCAGAGAAATATCGCAGTTGGGGCAACTATCCACCGTCCCACACTCCCGACACATAACAAAGCTAGAATAACCCCGACGATTGAGCATAAGGACTACCTGCTCTTTTTTATCCAGACGGTCTTGGATAGCTTCTAGTAAAGGAGGCGTAAAGTTTGATGTCTCATTCTGCCCGATATAGTCTCGAAAATCAATCACTTGAACCTCAGGAATAGTGGCTAAAGGATTGGCCCGTTGGGTCAGACGTAAGTGTTGATAGACACCTTTACCAGCCCGCGCACGACTCTCTAAGCTCGGTGTTGCCGAACCAAGGACCAGGGCTGCTTGATTGTACTGAGCCCGTAGAATGGCGACCTCTCTGGCATGATAACGCGGATTGCTGTCTTGCTTGTAGCTAGCTTCATGCTCTTCATCGATAATCATGACACCTAGATTTTTAAGCGGAGCAAAGATGGCTGATCGAGCACCAACCACTACTTGGGCATCTCCACGTTCAACCTTGCGCCATTCATCGTACTTTTCACCATTGGAAAGGCCTGAGTGAAGAATAGCTACTTTCTCGCCGAAACGAGCAATGAACCGCTCCGTCATTTGTGGCGTCAGAGAAATCTCAGGTACCAGTAAAATAGCCGTCTTACCCTTATCCAAGGCTCCTTGGATAATCTGCAAGTATACCTCCGTTTTCCCACTTCCTGTAATCCCTTGAAGGAGGAAAGGAAGCTGTTGACTGCCAATAGCACTGACAACGGCATCGCGAGCCTGACTTTGCTCTAGATTCAGCTCCAAAGGCTGGCTGACTTCAATGCCTTCAAAATAAGCAGCTGAGCGTTGCACTTCCTTTTGGACTATGGACACAGCACCTTGTTCCACAAAGAAGTTGACTTGCTCGCGTGAGTAGGATTCTAACAAACTAGCCAGAGGAGCACTTTCAGGATGAGAAAGCAAATGGTCTCTCAGCTCTGCCTTTTTCTTGGCACGCGCAGAAATCTCAATCTTCTCTAGCTGAGTAGCATCAACCTCATACCAAGACTGGGTCTTGACCTTCTTTTGATCGACAGCCTGATACTCTAAGCGGAGCAACCCTTTTCTGGTCAAGCGCATCATTTCTGCCTGCTTGGCTAAATCTAGAGAAGAAAATGCTAGCGAATATTCTGAACCAAACAGACGCTCTTTGTCTGCCTGACTGAGACCTTCCAGAGGATAGAGAATCTTATCATAGCTGGAGTTTAAAAATCCCGGCAACATGGCTTTTAGAATGGAGATTTTGTAAGAAAAGACAGACTTACGTAGCTCCTCAGCCAGCCAGAGTTGCTCTTGAGTGAGAACCGGGGAAAAATCCAGCACCTCCGCAATCTCTTTCAAGTCCTGATTGACAGCTTCTTCATCCGACTGGGACTCCAAGCCTAGCACAATCCCTTGGATCAAACGATTGCCCTTACCGAAGGGGACATGGACCCGCATACCGACTTCCAGCATGTCTACAAATTCCTCAGGGACCTTGTAACTGTATGGCTGGTCCGTCTGCATCAGGGGAACATCCACGATAATCTTTGCGATCGCCATCTTCTCACCTCCTCCTTGTCATACTCTTCGAAAATCAAATTCAAACCACGTCAGCGTCGCCTTACCGTACTCAAG
>CAUVSV010000035.1:0-16881 GCA_963554735.1 Streptococcus oralis | reverse complement strand
AGAGTACTTGGTTTGGGACCAAGGTGTCGCAGGTTCGAATCCTGTCTTCCCGATTGATTACGAGGATACTTAAAGGTATCTTTTTTATTTACTAAGGAGATTCTGAGAGTCTTCTTTTTTGTTTACGGAACAAATTTGTGTAAACTAGCAGTGCTTAAGGAATGGTACTAGTCATATATTTTCTTTAATTATGGTAAAATAGTAAGAGAATAATGTGAGGAAAATGAATGTCAAGTAAGTTTGAAATTTTAATGAATCAACTAGGAATTTCTGATCAATTGAGACGGGATCCTGCTCTTGTTGATGCCAGAATTGAGCGTGTTGTGGTTCATAAAATTAGTAAGATTTGGGAATTTCATTTTGTCTTTTCTAATATTTTACCGATTGAAATCTTTTTAGAGTTAAAGAAAAGGCTTAGTGAAGAATTTTCTAAGACAGGGAATCGAGCTGTTTTCGAAATCAAGGTTCTCTCTCTAGAATTTTCAAATGAACTCTTACAAGCCTACTATAGAGAGGCTTTTTCTGAAGGTCCGTGTGCAAGTCAAGGGTTTAAATCTCTTTACCAGAACTTGCAAGTTCGTGCGGAGGGAAATCAACTCATTATTGAAGGTTCAGAGGCGATTGATAAGGAGCACTTTAAGAAGAATCATCTTCCTAATTTAGAAAAGCAACTTGAAAAATTTGGTTTCCCAGCCTTTGTTTGTCAAATAGAAAAGAATGATGCTCTTACACAGGAGCAGGAGGAGGCCTTCCATACGGAGAATGAACAAATCGTTCAGGCTGCCAATGAGGAAGCGCTTCGAGCTATGGAGCAACTGGAACAAATGGCTCCTCCTCCAGTAGAAGAGAAGCCAGCCTTTGATTTTCAGGCTAAAAAGGCTGCGGCCAAGCCTAAACTAGATAAGGCTGAAGTTACCCAGATGATCGACGTGACGACTGAGGAAAATCGCCTGGTTTTTGAAGGAGTCGTTTTTGATGTGGAGCATAAGGTGACCAGAACTGGTCGCGTTTTGATCAACTTTAAAATGACAGACTACACTTCAAGTTTTTCAATGCAAAAATGGGTTAAGAATGAAGAAGAGGCTCAGAAGTTTGACATCATTAAGAAGAATTCTTGGCTCCGAGTTCGTGGGAATGTGGAGATGAATAACTTCACACGTGATTTGACCATGAACGTCCAGGATGTGCAGGAAGTTGTTCACTATGAGCGGAAGGATTTGATGCCAGAAGGTGAGCGTCGGGTTGAGTTTCATGCTCATACCAACATGTCGACCATGGATGCTCTACCAGAGGTAGAGGAGATCGTTGCGACAGCTGCTAAGTGGGGACACAAGGCGGTTGCCATCACGGACCATGGGAATGTTCAATCTTTCCCACACGGCTATAAGGCGGCCAAGAAAGCTGGAATCCAGCTGATCTATGGAATGGAAGCCAATATTGTGGAGGACCGTGTCCCTATCGTTTACAACGAAGTGGAGATGGACTTGTCAGAAGCTACCTATGTGGTTTTTGACGTGGAGACGACGGGGCTTTCAGCCATCTATAATGACCTGATTCAGGTTGCGGCTTCTAAGATGTACAAGGGGAATGTTATTGCCGAATTTGATGAATTTATCAATCCTGGGCATCCCTTGTCAGCCTTTACTACTGAGTTAACAGGTATTACAGATGATCATGTTAAAAATGCTAAACCACTGGAACAAGTTTTGCAAGAATTCCAAGAATTTTGCAAGGATACAGTCTTAGTTGCTCACAATGCTACCTTTGACGTTGGCTTTATGAATGCCAACTATGAGCGTCATGGTCTGCCTAAGATTAGCCAGCCAGTTATCGATACGCTGGAGTTTGCTAGAAACCTCTATCCTGAGTATAAACGTCATGGTTTGGGACCTTTGACCAAGCGTTTTGGTGTGGCACTTGAACACCACCACATGGCCAACTACGATGCGGAAGCTACTGGTCGTCTGCTCTTCATCTTTATCAAAGAGGTGGCAGAGAAACATGGTGTGACTGATTTAGCTAGACTCAACATTGATTTGATTAGTCCAGATTCTTATAAAAAAGCTCGAATCAAGCATGCGACTATTTATGTCAAGAATCAGATAGGTTTAAAAAATATCTTTAAGCTGGTTTCTCTGTCCAATACCAAGTATTTTGAAGGGGTACCACGGATTCCGAGAACGGTTCTAGATGCCCATCGAGAGGGCTTGATTTTAGGATCAGCCTGTGCAGAAGGTGAAGTTTTTGATGCAGTCGTTTCTCAAGGTGTGGATGCGGCGGTTGAGGTGGCCAAGTATTATGACTTTATCGAGGTCATGCCACCAGCTATCTATGCTCCCTTGATTGCCAAGGAGCAGGTCAAGGATATGGAGGAACTCCAGACTATTATCAAGAGTTTGATAGAGGTTGGGGACCGTCTTGGAAAGCCTGTTCTAGCTACGGGGAATGTCCACTATATCGAACCGGAAGAAGAGATTTACCGTGAAATTATTGTCCGTAGTTTGGGTCAGGGGGCTATGATTAACCGAACCATCGGTCATGGTGAACATGCCCAACCAGCACCGCTACCGAAAGCTCATTTTAGAACGACCAATGAAATGTTGGATGAATTTGCTTTCTTGGGAGAAGATTTAGCACGCAAATTAGTCATTGAAAACACCAATGCCTTGGCAGATATCTTTGAACCTGTTGAGGTTGTTAAGGGTGACTTGTACACGCCTTTCATCGACAAGGCGGAAGAAACGGTCGCCGAGCTGACCTATAAGAAAGCTTTTGAGATTTATGGAAATCCGCTGCCAGATATCGTTGATTTGCGGATTGAAAAAGAATTAACTTCCATTCTGGGGAATGGTTTTGCCGTGATTTATCTGGCATCGCAGATGCTGGTGCAACGTTCCAATGAACGGGGCTACTTGGTTGGCTCTCGTGGGTCTGTTGGGTCCAGTTTTGTTGCGACCATGATTGGGATTACGGAGGTCAATCCTCTCTCTCCTCATTATGTTTGTGGTCAGTGTCAGTATAGTGAGTTTATCACGGATGGTTCTTACGGTTCAGGGTTTGATATGCCCAATAAGGATTGTCCAAACTGTGGTCATAAACTTAGCAAAAATGGGCAGGATATTCCCTTTGAGACCTTCCTCGGTTTTGATGGGGACAAGGTTCCCGATATTGACTTGAACTTCTCGGGAGAAGACCAGCCTAGCGCCCACTTGGATGTACGTGATATCTTTGGTGAGGAATATGCCTTCCGTGCAGGCACGGTTGGTACGGTGGCTGCCAAGACTGCCTATGGCTTTGTCAAGGGCTACGAGAGAGACTACGGGAAGTTTTATCGTGATGCAGAGGTGGAACGCCTCGCTCAGGGTGCGGCTGGTGTCAAGCGGACAACAGGACAACACCCGGGAGGAATCGTTGTTATTCCTAACTACATGGATGTCTACGACTTTACGCCTGTCCAGTATCCAGCAGATGATGTGACGGCTGAATGGCAGACGACTCACTTTAACTTCCATGATATCGATGAGAATGTCCTCAAACTCGATGTACTGGGGCATGATGATCCGACCATGATTCGAAAATTGCAGGACTTGTCTGGGATTGACCCTAATGAAATTCCTATGGATGATGAAGGTGTCATGGCCCTCTTTTCAGGGACGGATGTACTTGGGGTGACGCCGGAGCAAATCGGAACGCCGACGGGCATGCTGGGAATCCCAGAGTTTGGAACAAACTTTGTACGTGGGATGGTCGATGAAACCCATCCGACGACTTTTGCGGAATTGCTTCAGCTCTCAGGTCTGTCCCACGGTACCGATGTGTGGTTGGGAAATGCCCAGGATTTGATCAAGCAAGGGATTGCGGACCTATCAACCGTTATCGGTTGTCGGGACGACATCATGGTTTACCTCATGCATGCGGGTCTCGAACCTAAGATGGCCTTTACCATCATGGAACGGGTGCGTAAGGGTTTGTGGCTGAAGATTTCCGAAGAGGAGCGAAATGGCTACATCGAGGCTATGAAGGCTAATAAGGTACCAGAGTGGTATATCGAATCCTGTGGGAAAATCAAATATATGTTCCCCAAAGCCCACGCGGCAGCCTACGTTATGATGGCCTTGCGTGTAGCCTACTTCAAGGTTCACCATCCCATTTATTATTACTGTGCTTACTTCTCCATCCGTGCTAAGGCTTTTGATATCAAAACCATGGGAGCAGGCTTGGATGCCATCAAGCGTAGAATGGAAGAAATCGCTGAAAAACGGAAGAATAATGAAGCCTCTAATGTGGAGATTGACCTCTATACAACTCTTGAGATTGTCAATGAAATGTGGGAACGTGGCTTTAAGTTTGGCAAGTTAGACCTCTATCGTAGTGATGCGACTGAATTCATCATTGATGGAGATACCCTCATCCCACCATTTGTAGCAATGGATGGTCTGGGAGAGAACGTTGCTAAGCAGTTGGTGCGTGCGCGTGAAGAGGGTGAGTTCCTCTCTAAGACAGAACTGCGCAAGCGTGGTGGACTGTCATCAACCTTGGTTGAAAAGATGGATGAAATGGGGATTCTCGGCAATATGCCAGAGGATAACCAGTTGAGTTTGTTTGATGATTTGTTTTAAATAAAATTAGAAAAATAGCAATGCTTTTAAAAAGTTAAAGCTGGTAAGATTAACTATCTTGATTGAGGGGGCTTGAAAATGATGGGAATTGAGGACTTTGGAGTGTGTGATAGAATCAGAATTTGTTAACTAGCTTGATGACTTTAGGAATATTGATATATTTGTAGTGGTTGTTTTCTAAAGGCTATTATTTTAAAAGTGGAGTAAGATACAAGAGAAATTAATAGAGTTGAAGGATAAAGTAATGAATTATGATAGGCGAAATGCCACTTCAAGTTGGAGTGGGTATAACCATCAAGGAAAAGTTGGGATATTTTTGGCACTAACTGAACTTAGAAAACTTGTAGAAAAAGAGGAAGACTATAGCTCATATGAATTAATCCTTGAAAAAAATGGCGGTGAAGATGTTGAGATTTTTCAAGCTCAAACAGTAGTATCAAGACATCAAGTAAAAGCCAAAAAAGCTGGAAAGTATCCGAATGATTATGCTAATGTTAGAACAATAAATTCTAGACTTCATCCTACAGGATATCAAACCTCGGGTACGAACAGAAATAATAGATTTTTACATGTAATTTGTGAAGTTCGAGGCTGGGATATGGATAAGCAAACATTTCAGCAAACATATAAAAGAGCAGCTTATGTCCCTAATCAGAGTCAAGTTCAACTATATACCTATCCTGATGGTAAAAAATATTGTGATTTAGTAGTAGAGAATCAATCGCCTATTGATAATTTTTGCAAAAATGAAATTAAGGAGATTTTGAAATTTTCTAAAAGTTCTTTAGTAGATGATATTGAACATATAGAGGAGACACTGTCTGAGATTAAAGATTTAATTTCTAGACAGATTGTGCAATCACATAGTAATGGGAATGGTGCCTATTCGGTAATATCTTTTCAAGAGATTTTCAACATTATTACTTCGCAAGCGAAGCGCCAGAGACAATCTATTAGGAGAGCAAAGTTAAGTCTTGAAGTGTATTGGAATAACATTGTTGAAGATGATGTTGATACGACTGTTATAAATCAGATATTAAATTTACCTGATGACAAATTTGAACAATTGCTGATTGACTTGCATCCAGATGGCGATATTTCTGGTTCAAAAAGGCTGAACGATATTGGTAGATTAATTGATGAAATTAGCATTGAATATATTTTATATAATTTTCTTAAAACTTGTAAACAAGAAAGGCTTTCGTTAGACAGTTTACGGTATAATTTAAATCATGAGTCGCTCAGACTTAGCATGATTCATGCTCCTAAGGGCACAGAGAGTAGAGTTCGAGATAAAATTATGACTAATGAAAGCTTTATAAGAGCTAGCTTTGATACTGACTATTTGATTAATCTGTGTATCAATGGACAAAAGTTTTTTGAAGAGAAGCCAATTCATGAAGATGGAAAAGAAAAGTTGCTTGCAGAAGCCCTTGGAGAGGAAAAAAATAGAATATTTTCAAATAATTTAGAATATATTGATTATGTGAATACTGTTGAAAAATTGAAAGAGGATTGAAATGAATAGTTTTTTGCAACAAATCTTAGGACAACATAATTTTCATAAATGTGATGAACATTTAGAATTGTGGGGAGGGGACGGAAATGAATTTTTCCTTATTCAAGAATATAATAGGGAGGATTTTAAATCTAGCAGCGAAGGAGGGGTAGATTTTTTTACTTGTGAGCAAACAAATAAGTTGATATCTTGCTTTGAAGAACTTAATGATGAAAAAATTAAGAAAAATACCTCTTTATTTGTAACTATTAAAGTTGATGAACTGAAGCAATCATATGAAAGTCTTAGAAATATGATTATGAAAGTTGAGGAAGATGAATATTATTTTAGAAAATATGTCATCTTATATACCGAGGAAGGATTGAGTAGACTGAACTCGAATATTGAAGATTTACTAAATTATATTCAGTCTACATCTCCTGAGGGTGAGTCTTTATTTGATAAATTTGAGAGTGATATGTTTTTTGATACTGCTTACTTCATTGCTATACAACTAATTATTAAATTACCATTTGCTTCTCATCCTCATTCTGATAATCATTTTGAAATAGTTGAAAATAAAATCCAATCACGAATTGAAATGGAAGGTTTAAATGATCATAAAAAGCAGGTAGATGATATTTTAGAAATTTTTAATGGAGTTGATATTAGGAAACAACTTGAAAATGAAGCTAGTTTTTTGCTGGATAGTTTAAATCAAATTTTAGGAGACTGAACTTGTGAAGATTAGGAAAATTTTACTTTATAATTTCAAAAACTTTAGAAATGAAACAGTTATTGACTTTAGTGATGGGATAACATTTTTAGTGGGACCAAATGGTTATGGTAAAACAACGATTTTTGATGCAATTGAGTTAGGATTGACTGGTAATCTTTCTCGCATTAATAAAGTTACTGCTGAAAATATTGTATATAATAAGCCCTTCTTTCAGAATGAGATTGGTCAGCCGGTAATTATAAAATTGTGGCTAGAAAAAATGAATGGTGACCAACTTGTAATTGTAAGAAAATTAGTAAATAGTTTTACTGAAAGTAAAAACATATTTGCACCTTTAAAGTCTGCTAGTCAGTTTAAGTTATTTAGACAAGTGGAAGTGAGCGAGTCAAATTTTAGATCTACAGATAATATTAAGCTTGAAGACATTACTCAAAGTTCTATTGATACATTTTTAGGTATTAATGGGAAATATGAGATAGAAAAAATTTTCAATCTATTTAATTATATTCAACAGGAAGAAACAACTTTCTTTCTAAAGCAAACGGAATATGAAAGAGGCGATAGTTTATCTTTTTTAGTAAAAACGGATAAAATAGAGAAGAAAATAGAAAAGATTAATACAGTAACAAACGTTATTAGAAAAAAGATTAGTGATTTCAAGGGGCAATTACAAAACTTAAAACAGCAAGAACTATCAGATGTCTCTTATCATAGATTATTTAATCATAGGGAATTTGTATTTGATCGTGAAACTCCTTTTTCTATTGCTAATCTTGACAAATTATTAACTTATCAAAATACTTTACAAAATATTATTGATTTTAAGAAGAATTTCTCAATAGGGGAGTATAATAGAAAGACGGAAAGAGATAAAAGAAAAAAAGATATTGCTGGTGATAGGGCTATTAAACAAGCATTATATTTTTCAATGTTATCTCCAAATATTCTTAAATCAAATTCTCAATGGCTTTGGGAAAAGTATTCATTAGACAATCCAAAATTATTTGAATATGTGCTTTTAGAGAATTACCTACAATCATATGAGAGAGTTGTTCATGATTGCAATCGAAGAAAGCAACTAAATACCTACTTGACTAATTTATCATCGGATATTACTGAGATGACAGAACAGTCCATTACTTATACTCAAAATGATAGATTGTCAGGTGATTTTGAATTGCTTAAAATACAAGTGGTTAAATTCCAAAGTCTGAGGAATAATGCTAGCCAGGTAGACAAAAATTTAAGTGAACTACGACAATTAAGGAGTAACTTAGGCAATAAGTTTGACGAGTTGAGACATCGACATATTGATGAAAACAAATGTCCATTCTGTAATTCACAGTTCCAAACATTTGAAGAATTGAAGCAAGCTTATGATAGTTATAAAAATTATCTAACTGAAATTTCGTCTCAAAGTAGTCTGCAATTGCAAGAAGCTCAATTATTGCTGAATGAACGGATCCAGCAACTGAAGCAGAAAATCATTGATGAAATAAATAGCCTTTCAATAGATGTAGATAAAAATTTATTAGATAGATTACAAAAATTAAAAAATTCGTATCAAAGTTATTCTCAAAATGTCGAAGGTTTTAAAACTTTTATTCAGTCGTACACAATTATGGTGCCATATGAGTTGGGAAGGTTAGAATTTAAAGACTATAACCAGCAGCACCAGTTAAACTGGCAAGAATTTCAATCTAAATTAGTAGTTGATGATGATGTTTACAGTTTGCTAGATAATAATAGTTTGAGAAATATAAAGGAAGAACTGGAGGTCTTAAGGGAAGAATTTCCTGAACTGCAGTTTGAAACATACCAATTAGAATCAAGTTCATATTCGAAAATAAATATTGCGATGATTGATAGTCGATTGCTTGAATTAAAAAATGCTATTCACTCGGCAGTTGATAATAAATATGCTATTAATGAGAATCTGATAGCAGACACTGAGAACATATTTCCTACATATTTTCAAAGTAAAGTGGAAGTATTAGAGGATATTCGTATTGGAGATTTAGAGAATAAGAAACTTTATCTTGATAGACAGCATAAACTAGTTCAAAATCAGCAACTTCAAGATTTATCAAGTCAGATAGAAACATTGAGAATAACTGTGGAACGATTAGAAGAAATTAATACTATATATAAAGAAGAGGTAAAACAGTTCAAAATAGATATTGTTAAAAAGCTACGTATCCCATTCTTTATATACTCAGCAAAAATGTTACAAAATTATCAACAAGGTTTGGGAATTTTTCTAACGTATAACAAAACAACAATTGATAAAGAAGAAACGACGACTGATGAGGCAACAGGTAATCAAGTAAAAACGATTAAAAAGATAACAAAGACAATTATTAGGTTCAAGTCGGATTCTAATAATGATCATGATGCAATTAATCAACTAAGCACTGGTCAGTTAGCGGTTGTTTCACTAGCATTTACTCTTTCACTGAATACGATGTTCAAACTATCTGATAATTTGAATTTCTTAATGATAGATGATCCAGTTCAAGACATGGATGCTATGAATGTACTATCTTTTATTGAAATTTTACGTCATGGAATTATAGATAAGTATCAGATCATTTTATCAACTTATAGCGATTTAAATGCTTTGTTTATGGGTTATAAATTTGCAAATTCGGAAGTAAATATAAAATATGAAAAGGTTAGTGACTTGCAAGTATAATATGTAAAACTCTTATTCTTTGTCTTGTTTTCTATGTGAATATTTTAGACTATCCTAATAATCAATGTTAAGAAAGCTAATGTATATCTAATAGATTTACATAAGCCTTCTTTTTTGTTAAAATAATAAATAGAAAGAAGGTGGGAATATGTCAAAGACGAGCATGAGTATTCGTTTGGATAGTGAGGTTAAGGAGCAGGCCCAACAGGTTTTTAATCATTTAGGAATGGATATGACAACAGCAATCAATATTTTCCTTCGTCAGGCAATTCAATATCAGGGTTTGCCTTTTGATGTTAGACTAGACGAGAATCGGAAGTTGCTTCAAGTATTAACGGATTTAGACCAAAATCGTAATATGAGCCAATCCTTTGAATCAGTCTCTGACTTGATGGAGGACTTGCGTGCTTAAGATTCGTTATCATAAACAGTTTAAAAAAGATTTTAAGTTGGCTATGAAGCGTGGTTTGAGGGCAGAATTATTAGAAGAAGTTTTGAATTTTCTGGTTCAAGAAAAAGAACTTCCTGCTAGATATCGTGATCATCAATTAACGGCATCTAAGCATTTTCAAGGAGTTCGTGAGTGTCATATCCAGGCGGATTGGCTCCTGGTCTATAAAGTAGACAAGGAAGAATTGATTTTAAACTTGCTTAGGACAGGTAGTCATAGTGATTTATTTTAAGATATTTTAAGGAGTTCAAGATGAAACTTAGAATCTTTGCGGAAGATAAACCTGCTGAAAAGATTTTTGACTATCAGCTAGAGCTGGCAGATGAAACAATTATTCTATCGACAGCACTCCTTTCAGGTGCTATTGCTTTGGCAGGATTATTTTCTGCTTTGAAAGAAAAATAAAAATAGAAAAGGGAAACACAAATGGTTTTACCAAATTTTAAAGAAAATCTAGAAAAATACGCTAAGCTTTTGGTTGCAAACGGTGTGAATGTGCAACCGGGTCACACCTTGGCTCTCTCTATCGATGTGGAGCAACGCGAGTTGGCTCACTTGATTGTCAAAGAAGCCTATGCACTGGGTGCACATGAGGTTATCGTTCAGTGGACAGATGATGTGATTAACCGTGAGAAATTCCTCCACGCGCCGATGGAGCGTCTGGACAATGTACCAGAATACAAGATTGCTGAGATGAACTACCTCTTGGGAAACAAGGCTAGCCGTCTAGGAGTTCGTTCATCTGATCCAGGTGCCTTGAACGGAGTGGATGCGGACAAGCTTTCAGCTTCTGCCAAAGCTATGGGACTCGCGATGAAGCCAATGCGCATCGCAACTCAATCCAACAAGGTTAGCTGGACTGTAGCAGCCGCTGCTGGACTTGAATGGGCTAAGAAAGTCTTTCCAAATGCTACGAGCGATGAAGAAGCAGTTGATCTTCTTTGGGATCAAATCTTCAAAACTTGCCGTGTCTACGAAGAAGATCCTGTTAAAGCTTGGGAAGAGCATGCTGCTATCCTTAAGAGCAAGGCAGAAATGCTTAATAAAGAGCAATTTTCAGCCCTTCACTACACAGCGCCAGGGACAGATTTGACACTTGGCTTGCCTAAGAATCACGTTTGGGAATCAGCTGGCGCTATCAATGCACAGGGAGAAGGATTCTTGCCAAATATGCCGACAGAAGAAGTCTTTACGGCTCCTGACTTCCGTCGTGCAGATGGCTATGTAACCTCTACAAAACCACTTAGCTACAACGGAAATATCATCGAAGGCATTAAAGTAACTTTCAAGGATGGACAAATCGTTGACATTACTGCTGAAAAGGGTGATCAGGTCATGAAAGACCTTGTCTTTGAAAATGCTGGTGCGCGTGCCTTGGGTGAATGTGCCTTGGTACCAGATCCAAGCCCAATTTCACAGTCAGGCATTACTTTCTTTAATACCCTTTTTGATGAAAATGCTTCAAACCACTTGGCTATCGGTGCAGCTTATGCGACCAGCGTTGTTGGTGGGGCAGAGATGAGCGAAGAAGAGCTTGAAGCTGCAGGACTGAACCGTTCAGATGTTCACGTGGACTTTATGATTGGTTCGAGTCAAATGGATATCGATGGTATCCGTGAGGATGGAACACGTGTACCACTCTTCCGCAATGGAGACTGGGCAATTTAAGGAGAAGCTATGCTTGGAAGTATGTTTGTTGGTCTCCTAGTGGGACTCTTGGCAGGTGCTTTGACCAATCGTGGAGAAAGTATGGGATGCTTTGGGAAAATGTTTCTCGGCTGGATTGGTGCTTCTTTGGGGCACCTGCTCTTTGGGACTTGGGGTCCAAACCTAGCGGGGATAGCTATTGTTCCAGCTGTTTTAGGTGCTATGGTTGTCTTAGCTATTTTCTGGAGACGAGGAAGTTAATTTCTTAAATCTGATACTCAATGAAAATCAAAGAGAAACTAGGAAACTAGCCGCAGGCTGCTCAAAGCACTGCTTTGAGGTTGTGTATAGAACTGACGAAGTCAGCTCAAAACACTGTTTTGAGGTTGCAGATGGACGTTGACGCGGTTTGAAGAGATTTTTGAAGAGTATGAAACGAAAAGGAGGTTGGTCATTGTACCAGCCTCCTTTTGAGTATGATATAATAGTTCTATGAGATTAGATAAATTTTTAGCTGCCTGCGCTGTAGGGAGTCGGACGGAGGTTAAAAACTTGCTCAAGGCTGGACGCGTGACGGTAAATGGTAAAAAAGAAAAGTCAGCTAAACTGCAGATTAATGAAGAAAGAGATGAGATTCGCTTTGATGGCCAAGTGCTGGAGTATGAAGAGTTTGTCTACTACATGATGAACAAGCCCCAAGGAGTCATTTCAGCGACTGAGGATTCTAAACACAGAACAGTGTTGGACTTGTTGGATGATATTGCTCGGACCAAGGAAGTTTTTCCAGTAGGGCGCTTGGATATTGACACGCATGGCCTCCTGCTTTTGACCAATGACGGCCAGCTTGCCCATGCTCTTCTTTCACCAAAACGTCATGTGGATAAGACCTATCTGGCACACGTCGAGGGAATTATGACCCAAGAAGATGTGGAGACATTTGTCAAGGGCATTCCGCTCAAGGATTTTACCTGCCAGCCAGCTAAGCTGGAGATTGTGTCGGTAGATTCAGTAAAGAATCAAAGTCTGGTTCGTGTGACCATTGCTGAAGGGAAGTTCCATCAAGTCAAGCGTATGGTGGCCTTCTGTGGCAAGGAAGTGGTGGACTTACAACGTTTGACGATGGGAACTCTAGCCTTGGATGAGAACTTAGAACGAGGAGAATGGCGCCGCCTGACCAAGGAGGAATTAGAGGAGCTCCTTGCTAGTATTGCTTAGTTTGGATTATGTTAGAAAAGGTGAGGAGAATGTCCTTGCCTTTTTAAGTTTTTCGGTTGCTTCCTTTGTGAAAAGAGTTATAATAGACAGTAGAATAAAAGGAGGAATCTATGAACGCGATTCAAGAATCATTTACAGATAAATTATTTGCCAACTATGAAGCAAATGTCAAATACCAAGCGATTGAAAATGCTGCCAGCCATAACGGAATTTTTGCAGCCTTAGAACGTCGCCAAAGCCATGTAGACAATACACCTGTTTTCTCATTGGATTTGACCAAGGACAAGGTTACTAACCAGAAAGCGTCTGGTCGTTGCTGGATGTTTGCAGCTCTCAACACCTTCCGCCACAAACTCATTTCTCAATACAAATTGGAGAACTTTGAATTGTCACAAGCCCACACATTCTTCTGGGACAAGTACGAGAAATCCAACTGGTTCTTGGAGCAAGTGATTGCGACTGCAGACCAAGAATTGACGAGCCGTAAGGTTAGCTTTCTACTCCAAACACCTCAACAAGACGGTGGTCAATGGGATATGGTAGTGTCCCTCTTTGAGAAATACGGTGTCGTGCCCAAGTCTGTTTACCCTGAGTCTATCTCATCTAGCAATAGTCGTGAGCTCAATGCCATCCTTAACAAATTGCTTCGCCAAGATGCCAAAATCTTGCGTGACTTGCTCGCTTCTGGTGTGGACCAAGTGACTGTTCAAGCTAAGAAAGAAGACCTCTTGCAAGAAATCTTTAACTTCCTTGCTATGTCACTAGGACTTCCACCACGTAAATTTGACTTTGCTTATCGCGATAAGGATGATAACTACCAAAGCGAAAAGGGTATCACACCACAAGAGTTTTACAGGAAATATGTCAATCTTCCTCTAGAAGACTACGTTTCTGTTATCAATGCTCCAACTGCTGACAAGCCTTACGGCAAATCTTACACAGTTGAGATGTTAGGAAATGTGGTTGGTAGCCGTGCAGTTCGCTACATCAACGTTCCAATGGAACGCTTGAAAGAATTGGCGATTGCCCAAATGCAAACAGGAGAAACTGTTTGGTTTGGTTCAGATGTCGGCCAACTTAGCAACCGCAAAGCTGGAATCCTTGCGACAGATGTTTATGACTTTGAATCAAGCATGGATATTCAACTCACTCAAGACAAGGCTGGACGTTTGGACTACAGCGAAAGTTTGATGACTCACGCCATGGTTTTGACAGGTGTGGACTTGGACGAAAATGGCAAGTCAACCAAGTGGAAGGTTGAAAACTCATGGGGAGACAAGGTCGGTGCAGATGGTTACTTTGTTGCCTCAGACGCTTGGATGGACGAATACACCTATCAAATCGTTGTTCGAAAAGAATTGCTGACATCAGAAGAACGAGCTGCTTATGAAGCAGAACCAATCGTGTTAGCACCATGGGATCCAATGGGTGCCTTGGCAGAATAAAGTCTAAAGAAAAGAGGTTAGGGGAATCCTAGCTTCTTTTTTTAAGTCCTTCTTGAAGTGGCGATAGATGATGCTTGCCAAGTGAGTTCTCCTTATTTTGAGTCTTTAAGTGACAGAGAAAAAGATATGTGTTACTATAGTAGTACAAAAGGATATCGGAGTAGAAATGAAGTATTTAAGTAGGCAAGACATCAAGGATCGTCAACGAAATATCAGCGATATTAAACCCTATAAAACAACCAAGGAAATCGTCGTTTCAAATATCTTTACCTTCTTTAATGCCATGAACTTGGCTCTAGCAGTTTTAGTAGCCACTACCTTGCGATTTGAGAATATGCTCTTTTTAGGTGTGATTGCTATCAATACAGCCATCGGGATTTTCCAAGAAGTGCGTTCAAAAAATGCTTTGGAAAAGCTAAGTTTACTTGGTAAAAGTAAGTACAGAGTCAACCGAGATGGTCAAACGATTGAGGTTGCTCCAGAGGACATCGTTCTAGGCGAGTACCTGCATCTCAATCTGGGAGATCAGGTGCCTGTCGATGCAGAAGTGCTTGAAGGGAATATTGAAGTTGATGAGTCCTTGCTGACGGGTGAAAGTGATTCGGTCTTTAAAACAGTTGGTGACAAGCTGATGAGCGGAAGCAATGTCGTTAGCGGTACTTGTCTGGTTACGGCAACGGCGGTCGGACCCGATAGTTATATCAACAAACTCGCAAAATCTAGCAAGGAATTCAAAAAATACCCTTCTCAACTGCGCGATTATATGGATAAGATTTTAAAAATCGTCTCTATCTTGCTGGTGCCAGTTGCCATTCTGCTCTATATCAGAGGTTTTAGTCTAGGACGGTCTTATGTTGAGATCGTCTTGGGAAGTTCAGGCGCCTTGGTCGGCATGATTCCAGAGGGTTTGATTCTCCTGGTCAGTGTCTCCTTAGCAGTAGCTACCATGAAGCTGGCCAAAAAGAAGGTTCTGGTGCAGGAACTATACTGTGTGGAGACCTTGGCGCGTGTAGATGTTCTTTGTTTTGATAAGACAGGAACTATCACGACTGGTAATATGAAGGTCCAAGAAATGGATGCTAATGTAGCAGAGAAACTGTCTTCTTATCTGGCTTATTTCGAGGATGAAAATGCAACTTCCCGAGCTCTGAAGACTTACTTAACCTGTGAGAAAAAGTGGGAAGTTCAAGAAGTCGGTGCCTTTTCCAGCAAAAACAAGTATTCCTTTGTCCAAGTAAAAGAGGGCGGGACCTATTTTTTAGGAGCCTATGAGTTTCTAGGCTTTATCCAGCCAATGGATTCCTACTATGAACATCTGAAGCAGCAAGGTTTTCGAATCTTGACACTTGCCCATAGTAAGGACCACATAATGAGTCCAGCCAATATGGAACTACTAGGGCACGTCGTTTTGTCGGATGAGATTAAGGACAATACCAAGGAAACCTTTGACTATTTCGAATCTCAAGGTGTTGAAGTGAAGATTATCAGTGGTGATAATCATGTGGCTGTATATGGGGTGGCTCGTAAGGCAGGTTTTAAGGAAGAAGCCCGTGCGATTGATATGACCAAGGTGAGCGATGATGACTTTGAAAGAGTGGTCTTGGAACACGAAATCTTTGGACGTGTGACACCTGAACAGAAGCAAAAGATGGTATCTATTTTGCAAAAGGCTGGTAAAACAGTTGCCATGAGCGGTGATGGGGTCAATGATGTTCTGGCTCTCAAGAAAGCAGATATCAGCTTTGCCATGAAGGGGGCTACCAGCGCAGCTAAAAGTGTATCCAATATTGTTTTCCTGACAGATGATTTTGCAGTATTTTATGATATCTTGATGGAAGGTCGCCGGGTCATCAATAACATCCAAAAGGTAGCCTCTCTCTTTCTAACAAAGACCTTCTTCTCCGTCGTGTTTGCCATTTTGAGTGTGGTATTTGGTTTGGAATTTGCCTTTATCCCCATTCAGTTTACGATTATTTCAGCTATTACGATTGGGATTCCATCCTTCTTCCTAACTTTTGAGTCCAATAAAGAAAAGGTCAGCACACATTTTATGCGAGATATTTTGACCAACGCGGCGATTGGTGGAGGCATTCTGATTGCTAGTGTTCTCCTGACGAACTTCTTTATCACTGTCCCAGGTCAGGTCAAATTTATTTGCTTCCTACTTGCTTTAATCAATGGTTTGTGTCTAGTTGCCAAGGTCAGTCTGCCATTTAATCGATACAAACTAGTCTTGCTCACGTTTTTGAGCCTTGCAGCCTTTGTAGGAGTGCTTGCCAACACCTTTATCTTGCAAGGAACTTTTGTACCTCTAGAAACCAGTCAAGTCGTCTATGTAGCCATCCTAGCAGTGGTGATTGGAGGCTTGCATTATCTGACTAGAAGAAAAAATTGATACACAAAAAGAATCAGGTAATAAACCTGATTCTTTTTTATCTATATTCTCAATTGCTTGGATTACATGATACCGAAGAAACGAGCTGCGATACCTACTGCAAAGAGAGCAAGGATGATTGCGATTGGTGATACTTTTTTCTTAAGCAACCACATGCAAAGGAAAGTAAGGAGAAGT